>NZ_JBFUKX010000057.1:0-35106 GCF_056400605.1 Mucilaginibacter sp. P5_A4
AGGTTATATTGAAATAGCTTGAGCAACTCCAATTGTACATTAGTTAATTTTCCAACTGCATCCATAATGGCTCATTTGTTATATAACAAAAATATTAAATTAATACCTCAATAACAATATAAGGTGCTGTGCATATCGAAGGATATAATTTATACTTGGTAAAAGGGCCCAGGTACTCTTTGTTGAGAGGCCTCAAATGGATTTGTTTAACAAAAACTTAAATAAATTTACCAATAGTAAAAATGTCCCAAATTATACGTACCTTCGCGACTTATTAAATATAATATAATGCAACAAGGAACAGTAAAATTTTTTAATGACGAAAAAGGTTTCGGATTTATTACGCCAGATAATGGTGGAAGCGAAATCTTCGTACACTCTTCAGGTTTAATTGACAACATTCGCGAGAATAATTCAGTTAGTTATAACGTAGAAGAAGGCCGCAAAGGTCCTAATGCCGTAAATGTAAAAATAGTTTAATACTCTATTATAATCATTCATGAAGCCTTCTCCTTTTGGGAGAGGGCTTTTTTTATGCCCGGCTGCTACTGTCATTTTGTTGAAGCTTCTGCCGCGAATAGCGATTTAAAAGGGTAACAAAACCCCTGTTTGGTTGTTACTCTTGTTTAAAAAGCCGCCGCGCAGGTCGCTTAACCCGAGGCAGATCATATGGCAGTTTCAATTTTAAAACACAGGTGGCAAAAAATAACATTAATCAGTTTAGCAGTGCTGGCCTTCATTGTATTGCTTGTAGTATTGTTTTTAAATAGCTTTTTAATGGCAAGGCTTTCGGCAAAATTAAAGGAAACGGTGCTTAAGGGGACGGACAGCCTGTACCACGTAAATTTCAGTAAAGCCGAATTACACTTGTTTAGCGGCAGCGCCGTGTTGTATGATATCACTTTTAGTCCCGATACCGCTGTATATCACCGCTTGCAGCAAAGCGGGCACGCCCCAAACAATTTACTGGAACTTAAGGTAAAACGCCTGGAAGTTTCCAATGCCCACCCGCTGTCCGTATGGCTGCGGAAGAAAGTAGAGGTTGGGCTGATCCGTTTCAGCAACCCCGAAGTATATATCAGCAAGTATGCCGATAAGCCGCACGAAAAAAAACGGCAGGATAAGCGCACCCTTTATCAAAAAATCTCCAAAAGCTTCCGGTTTATTCATATAGGTATGATTCAGCTGGATAATGTCAATTTTACGTATCGTGACAAATCCGGTCCAAAGCCATCGGTATCTGTGCTGAAAGAGATAGACCTGCAGGCTACCGACCTGCTGATAGATTCTGCCTCACAAACGGATACATCCCGAACCTTGTATTGCCGTGATATAGTGACCGAACTGAAGCATTATACAGGCAAATCGGCGGGTGGGCTGTATACCTATAAAATCAGGTCGGTAAAGCTATCAACGCGCAGCGCCAGGCTGGATATTACCGGGGTTGATATGCAGCCGCTGGATGCGAAAACTTTTTTTGCCAAAAGCAAAGGCAGCCGCTTTAACCTGCACCTGGATGCAATTACCTTTCATCATTTTGATTACCGCAGCTATCGCAGGCAGCAAAACCTGTATGTTTCCCGGATGAGCATTTATAAGGGAGCTTTTGGGGTATTTAGCAATCCCAATGGACCGCTTAAAACAACCGACAGGCTGGTCACCTTCCCCAACTGGGCTATCCGCCAGCTTAAAACCGGGCTGCAGGTAGACACACTGGATATTAAAAACATTGATGTGAGCTCAACTGAATTGAAAAAAAATAAATCGGGCAAAATTGGCACAGTGAGGTTTGAAAATGTTACCGGCAGGTTCCTTAACATCACCAATAATAGAGCCGTACTGCAAAAACACCCCTTATGTACCGTTAACCTAAGCACCATGTTTATGGGGAAGGGAAAACTTAACCTTACCTTTAACTTTAACCTTGCCGATGCGGCTTACAGCTACAGTTACAAAGGACACCTGGGCGCTATGGATATACGGGCCGCCAACCCTGCAGTAATGCCGCTGGGAATGGTGAGGTTTACATCGGGTACCGTTAAAAGCCTCGACTTTGATATCCGCGGTAACCAAAAAACATCCACCGGTAAAGTAACCTTTTTGTATCATAACCTGGGGGTAGAAGTGCTGAAACGCGATGAAGAAAAAGGTTATGCCAAACGGTCGTTAATATCGCTGTTTGCCAACGCGGTGATACTAAAAAATGATAACCCCGACGAAGGTAAGCTAATCCCCCGCGTAGCCGATGTGGCATTTATACGCCCTAAAAATTTCCCCTTCTTTAAAACCATATGGCTTGCCCTGCTTAACGGCATCAAAGGCTGTGCGGGCATAGGCAAGGCCGACGAAAAAACTAAAAACCAACCCATCACCCAAAAGGAACGAAAGGAGCAGGCAGAAGCATTAAAAAAAGCCAGGGAGAACAAAGAAAAAGAAGATAAAAAGTTTAGGGAGAAGGTTAAATCGTAAATGTGAAAAGTGACGGTTACCGGGTATGCGCATGACGGGCATCATTTTATGGGTAAGCTACATACAGCACCTTTGCGGCACTAACCCATAAAGTATGCAAACACTACCTGTTTTATCCGAAGTTATATGCGAAGAAGATCTTACCTTTTTTCCGCCCCAAACAATTATAGAGGAGACTACTTTACCCGCTCCTGAAGTTAGCAGCGGTTTGTCCCCGGAAAAGGAAAAAAAGCCATATTTTAAATTTTATAAGGTGTTTAAGGATGACACTGCTGTAAAAGAAGTTTTCACCAATGATTTTAAGTCGTTTAAATCAACTTATTTAAAAATAAAAGCTGCATGCCGTGTACATTCTGCTATACGTCCGGCATTTTCGCTGGCAGATGACGATCATATGTATTATGGCGCATTATCACAGATTAAGACCATGGAGCATGCCAAAGCAGGAGCATTAAAATATATAGGTAAGCTTATTGACGGTGGCGAAAAGAGTTATAACCTGTTACTCCAATACCGCGAAGATCATTATGAGGACCTTAATATTAATTTAGTCGACAGAAACATAAGGAAGCTTGAACGGGCATTATTAAGTCATTAAACAATACAGGACAACACCCGGTCCGTTAGAAATGGCAATCATTTTTAAATATCGATAGAATTTAAAAGATGCATACACATCATAGCCCCGGGGAGCTACCCTGTGGAGACAACATCAAAAAACAGGTTGCAAGTATCCTTTTTATGAGTTATATTAGTTTAATATTCAACCAATTATAAATAACCGGTATTTTAATTGCCCCGTGTTTAAAATATTAAACAGTCTGCGCTCCCTTAAGCTTATTTGGTATGACTTTTCAATATATTTTAAAAAAAGCTGCTATCCTTTTGGTCTTTATGCTCACGTGCGGCTTAAAGGGCTTTTCGCAAGCTGATAGTCTTAGGTTTTATGCCCGGCAACTGGATTCAATTTATACCAAATGGGTTAATAATCCTGATACCACACTTAAAACAGACTCGGTTATAACGGCCTTTTTACACGTAAACCCTACTACCAAAATAAAAGCCACAGGCAGGCTTGAAGGCTTTGCCCTTACTTATAATACGCCCGAAATAAACTGGTATCATGATTTAGTAAGGGTGATTGACAAGGATTCTGCCGGTTTTTTGATTAAGGTACGCATTCCCCGAAAAATTTATAACCAGCATAAAATGCTCACCTGCTGGGCTGTTTGGTGGGGCCGCGAGATGCAGGTTGCTAAATATGGCGGTATTAATATGAGGATAAAACTAACGCTTCAATCGCAGCCGCAAAAAGCCAGCGTATATTTAATACCACGTAGAATTTGGAAAAGCAAATTTGAAAACACCGCCTGGAAAGAGCATATCGAACAGTTAAGCGATTACATGGTGGATAGTGATCAAACAAATACTGCCGTAACCATTGATGAAACCGTTTATACCGTGGTATTTAAATTGGGTAAAAAATTTCTTACCCGTACGCATTATACCAGGCCCATGGATATAGAACCAACCCAAAAAGTGAGCGCAGATTTTCAAAATGAATAACTGGAAAACCATTTTAAAAACCGGTTCGGGAGTGTTTGCAACCATTCCCGGTTTGGGGGTACTTTTAAGCAATATAGGGGTACCGCCCGATAGTTCAAAATACCTGTTTTGCGGCATTATAGAATCATTTGGGGTATTTACGCTTTTAATATTGAGGTTCAACTCCGGCTTTTTCAACTCCCTTTCCATAAAAACCATTAATCGTTTGGCTTTCGTTTCAATAGTAACATTTGGGCTTACATTGTTTCTTTACCTGTTCCTTTTTAACCAATATGTTGTGGGCTATAAAGACTCGAAGCCCCTGTTTTTCCCGGTATGGCCCCAGGGCGAACTTAAGTATGGGCTGCAGGAAACAGGCAGTAAAGCCAACTTAATTAAAGAATGGGGCCGCGATGATGTGCGTACGGTTATCCAGTCGTCATCATCGGCCATGTTAACCTATAGCATGTTGCTGTTTTTATTTGTATATCAACTGGTCTTCGTGTCGCTCACCTTTGCATTTGGGATCCTTTCGATACGGGTTAGCGAGGTGGATAGGGAATGATGTTTGTCCCCTCCGGTTCTCTCCAAAGGAGGGCCCTGAGGCACCATGCAGGTCGGATCTGCATAGTTTTATACCTGGCAGGCGGCCTCAGGGTCCCTTTTCAAGGAGACCCTGAGAGGACAGAAAATATGTGATTACCATTACCAATCAGGGGCACAATTTGATTAACTTTATTATACAATATATCAACCAATTAGGAGGTGGTTTGATATGAGAAGTCAAAATTCGTTTCCTGTAATCGTATTTTTTTTAATTCTTGGTATTGGCATTGTATCGGCAAGGATGGCATATGATGCTTCGAATGTTGCAACAAGCACCATCATTGTGGTAAGCGCCTTTGTAGTCGCATTGCTAATTTCTATTGCTATCAAGATTGCCAATCCCTGGGAAAGGGCCGTAGTATTGCGCCTGGGTCGTTTTCAATCGCTCAGGGGGCCAGGGTTGTTTTTTATTATCCCCATTCTGGATACCATACCATACTGGATTGATACACGTGTGATTACAACATCGTTTAAGGCCGAGAAAACCCTTACCAAAGACACCGTACCGGTTGATGTGGATGCTGTATTATTTTGGAAGGTGCTGGACCCGAAAAAAGCTGCCCTCGAAGTAGCGGATTATATGGGTGCAATTAGTTGGGCCTCGCAAACCGCATTGCGCGATGTTATCGGAAAGACCATGTTATCAGACATGCTTGAAGGAAGGGAGAAAATTAGCGGCATACTGCAAAAGATTATTGACGAACGTACAGAGCCATGGGGTATCAACGTCAACTCTGTGGAAATCAAAGATGTTTTGATTCCCGGCGCATTGGAGAACGCCATGTCTATGCAGGCACAGGCAGAAAGGGAACGGCAGGCCAGGGTAATTTTGGGAGACTCTGAGAAACAGGTGGCCGAAAAGTTTGGAGAAGCAGCCTTAACCTACGCAAACAACCCGGTGGCATTGCATTTAAGGGCTATGAATATGCTCTACGAAGGTTTGAAACAAAACTCCACTATTGTAATTGTACCCAGCTCGGCAATTGATACTATGCAACTTGGCAGTATGGCAGGCTTAACGGCACTCACTATGGGGATAGGCCAGGAAAAAGCAAACAAAGACAAAGGTGGCGCTAAAAAATAATGGCAGTTAACTCACCCACTGCCCCCTCCAGGCTTCGCCCCCGAATTTATCCAGGTAATTCCGCATCGCGAGGATGCCTTCCCGGTTCAGCTCATACATATTGTTGTTGCCCAGGGTTTTCAAAGAAATCAGTTTGGCGTCTTTCAGCACTTTGACGTGCTGTGATACCGCGGGGCGGCTCAGCGGAATAAAAATTAAAATAAATTTGCGTAACTCAGAAGTTACCTATACATTTGGGTAACCTTAAAGTTACCTATTATGGCAAAAATTATCAAACACCAGTATTTCTTCGCCCATCCCGTTGAGACGATTTGGGAATACCTCACAAATTCCGAACTCATGGGGCAGTGGCTCATGAAAAATGATTTTCAGCCTGTTGTAGGGCACGAATTTCAATTCCGGACAGGCGGAAAGGCCAACCTGAATTTTGACGGCATCTTTTATTGTAAGGTGCTGGAGATAGACCCTTTAAAAACATTAAGCTATTCCTGGAACTGCGGCCCCGGCCAGGGCAGCATCACGCTGGAATCCGTGGTTACCTGGCAGCTGGAACCCAAAGACAACGGCACCGAAGTGTTCCTGGAGCACCGCGGTTTCGACAAAGCAGAAAACCTGGACATGTATCACGCCCTGATGCACGGCTGGTTGGAAAAATTCCAGAACATCGACAAACTTTTAAACACCGCGCCTCATGGCCATACCAACGCTTGATACTTTCCAGGTGATCGGAGATCCCAGCAGGAGGAAGATGCTGATGCTGCTCTCGGAGCACAGCCTGACCATTAACAACCTGGCAGACAATTTCGATATGAGCCGCCCTGCTGTTTCCAAACACGTAAAAATACTGGAAACCGCCGGCTTTATTTCCATACAGGATATGGGCAGAGAACGGTACTGCACACTGAAAAAGGATGGCTTTGAAGAGCTGCATGCCTGGCTCAACTACTTTGACGAGTTCTGGGCATCGAAACTGAAGAAATTGGAAACTTTATTAAACAGCAAATTACCAAACTAAAAACAATATGATCACATCAAATTTCACCACGATCCTGCTCGCGGCATTATTGTTCCCTAACCCGAACAATAGCCCAATGCAATTGACAGAAATAAAAGATCCGGTTAAAGTGATCCATTTAAAACAGCATCATATGGAAAAGCAAAATTACACCGCCTCCATTTTAGTGGAGCAGGAACCAAAAACAGCTTTCGAAGCGATCAAAAACTTTCGCGGCTGGTGGTCTGAAGAAATAGAAGGCCCGACAGATAAACTGGGCGAGGTGTTCGTCTATCATTACAAAGACGTCCATATCTGTAAAATGAAACTCATAGAAATGATCCCGGATAAAAAATTGATTTACGAGGTTTTGGATAATCAGTTCAGCTTTACAAAAGATAAGACGGAATGGATCGGCACCAAACTCATTTTCGATATTACTTCGGAAGGTGATAAAACAAAAGTAAAATTTACACACGAAGGCCTGGTGCCCGGGTATGAGTGCTACAAAGTTTGCTACGATGCCTGGGGCAACTATATTACCAATAGCCTTTACAGTTTAATTACTACCGGAAAGGGAAAACCTAATCCGAAAGACAAGGACGGTTTCAATGGCGAACTGGCAGATAAGTGGAAGATCAAACATTAACATCTTAATAAAACCAACATGAAAACACACGATTTTACAACTACCTTATTGGTAAACCAAAGTCCGGAAGAAGTATTTAATGCCATAAATGATATCCGCGCCTGGTGGTCGGAGGATTTTAAAGGTTATTCCGAAAAACTGAATGATGAATTTGAAGTCCGTTTTGCAGACATGCACTATTCCAAACAAAAATTAACCGAGGTGATTCCGGGCGAAAAGGTTGTTTGGTTGGTTAACGACAGCTACCTCAGTTTCCTGGAAGATAAAACCGAATGGACCGGCACCCAGATCCGCTTTGAGATCGCAAAAAAAGAAGGCAAAACGCAGGTGCATTTCACCCATGTGGGTTTAGTTCCTGAAAGCGAATGTTACCAGGACTGCTTCAAAGGCTGGAATTATTTTCTGGAGCATAGCTTGCTCAACCTAATCACTACAGGTAAGGGCCAACCGCATCAAAAGGCCGATGTAATAGTAAAAACCGAAGTTTAGTAAAGTATCCAACGCGATATTACCATCCCACGGCTGGCACGCGTGCCAGCCGTGGGATGGGTTTCTTTTCAAGGAGAGCCTAATTGTAGGGGACGCTTGCGGCAGCGAAGGGGGATTAGCAATTAATCAAATGTATTCTAAAAGCTGTAACAATTCCTTATCGGTAATCGTCGATTGCTCGGATTTGTCGTACATGTACAGCAAATATATTTCTGCATCTTTTACAACAACACAGGTGATAACCCTTGCGCCGCCTGATTTTCCTTTGCCTTTTGAGGCAATCGCCACACGTATTTTATAACAATCATTGCCGATAGGCGTACCAATATCTGGCGTTTGTTCAAGCTGGCTAATGAGTGTTGCCAGTTCCGATTTAAGCGATGGATATTTTTTTAAATACCGTTTGAACTGTTTGTCAAATGGTTGGATCGTACGAACATTATAATTCATTCAATAATTCTGACGCCGGGCGGCTTTTGATCGTGCCTGCCTTGACTTTATCGGCAAGCTTAAAAGCCTTTTTAATATGGGTTAATTCTTCCAGTACCGCAGCATCGGGCGCAGACAAGGGTTTAGCTTTTACATAGGAATGGCTTTTAAGCAATTTCAGAAAGCTATCTGCTTTATTATCAGCAATGTCGATTACAAGTTTCATTGTCCTACCTTATACTACAAATGTACCATTAAAACATTAAAAAGTAAATAGGAGGATTGCCCGGATGCAATTCAAATTGTCGCTAAGCAGCTGCCTTTGTTACGGTAGCCTCTGTGGCAGTTAATTTAATATTTCTGATGACTTTGTTCCACTGACCGCTTCCTTTTTGTTACCCATATGTAACTGAAACCGGGCGTATATTTAGCATGCGGGCCACAAGCCGGGGACGCTTGCGGCAGCGAAGGGCACTAGACGCTAAAATTGAACCGACCATAAGCTGAAAATCCTTGCAGTAGCTGCGACCGGACGATATACCATTTATTTCAAAAAGCAAAAAGATATAAGTCATAAAAGTTATATTTACAATTTTAAACCTTATTACGCTTAGTATGTCAATTAAACTTCACATTGATAATTGGATATCAAAGGCTGATCCAGATTATTATACTATGTTTATAAAAGCCTGGATACCATTTAATGCTTGGTATTTCAATGAATATGCAACAACAAAAGACAGTCAAGCTTTAGATCAAATAAAAAATACTCCCAACAAAATTAGGAACCGAATCGAGTCCTTATTAAAGAATGACGATCCAATTTCAGAAAGTTTTAAACACTATTTAAGTCGACTCCATTTAGAGCTTGAAAGCCGCAGTTTAGTCAATAAAAACAAATTGATATCTTTTAAGTCGATTGTTATAGACGGCATTACCCCAACCCCTGCAACAGATACAGATAAAAAGGGCAATATTTACAAAGCCATTCCTCATCCAACAAATGGTTATCGAGCAATTATTGTCACAAAGGGTAATAAGACTCTGATGGACAAGACATTTAATCCTTATGATATAAATTTATTTATTACTGAAAATCAATATATAGCTCTAGGTGATATCAAAATTCAAGAGAAGATTAAATCATGTTTTTTAAAAATTGACCCCAAAAAAGCAACAAATCTATTATCTAATTCGAAAATCAAAAATGATTATATTGAATTAGACGTGAAAACAAAAATTCATTTTATAAACAATCCAGAAATGATTGCAAAAGGATTGATTCAAATATTATATGAATTGCGATGCCTCTTATTTCACGGAGTACTAGATCCTACACAAGCAAATTTGGCGATTTACGAGTGTGCTTTTTTTATTTTCAAACCTATCCTAAACGAATTAAAATAATATGGGACATATAGCTAATAAAATTGATGCTAAGGACAAAAAGTTGTCAGAAGTGCTTAATTCGCAACGATACAGAATTGACGCCTTTCAACGAGAGTATCGTTGGCAAAGGAAGCACATTGAAGCTTTGATTAGCGACTTAACTACTAGTTTCTTTAATAACTATGAAGTTTCGGATACAGTTGAAGATTATGATAGATATGATTGCTATTACATGGGACCAATAGTTTTATGCGAGGATAGAAATGAATTGTCTATAGTAGATGGCCAGCAACGCCTTACCTCTTTTACCCTTTTGCTAATCTTTTTATATCATGCCCAAGCTTTGTTGATTGAAAATAGGGATGAATTGCGCGACTTGATGCCTTTTTTTTATGTGACTAAAGCAGGAAGGAAAACCTTAGTTTTAAATGTTGAGACTCGAAAAAAAGTAATTGAACATTTATTAAAGAATCCTGATACTATATATACAAACGTCGAGGATTTTCAAGAAGAAGAAGGTATAAATAACGAATCCCAATTTGACCAGTCCGTTTTAAATATTATAGAACGATATGAGGACATTACTAAACTATTTCCTACTGATCTCCTAGAGGAAAATAAATTGCCACTTTTTATAGAGTGGCTGTTGGAGAAGGTACTTTTAGTTGAGGTAAAGGCCTATAGCATGGAAAATGCGTATACGATATTTGAAACAATGAACGATCGCGGCATGACGCTTAGCCCGACGGAAATATTAAAAGGGTTTCTATTATCCAAAATAAATGATGAAGAGAAGAGTGATGAAATGAACGAATTTTGGAAAATTAGGATTTTAGAAATCAACACTAAGGCAGATGGCGATTTAGACTTTTTCAGAAATTGGTTACGTGCGAAGTATGCAGTTTCTATCAGAACTAAACAAAGTGGTGCTGAGAACGAGGATTTTGAGTTAATCGGTACTCAGTTTAACTCATGGGTGAAAAATAATCCAAATAAAACATTTTTGAAGAGCTCCGATGATTATTATTTTTTCATACAATCTGATTTTGACTTTTTCTCAAAACTTTACATTAAAATCTTCGGTTTAAAAAATGAGAACTATGAAGATTTCGACAATATTTACATCTCAAACTTTTATCCAATTGCTGATTCAATTTTCTATCCACTAATGTTGTCTCCTATTGCTAAAATTGATGAAGATTTTATTGTTGACGAAAAAATAAAACTCGTTGGAAGTTTTATTGATTGTTACGTAACTTATAGATCTATCTTAAGTCGTGCAATCACTCAAAGTACAATCCGATATCCCATGTATGACCTAATAAAAAATATAAGGAACTCGGATTTAAATACTTTAACTGGGCGATTATCTACCGAATTGGAGAAGGTGCTTTCTGATCAACCATTGCTTGTCCCACTACATCAAATGGATAATTGGGGCTATTATCACTATTTCTTTGCCAGAATATTGTATCAATTAAACACGCACGATTGTGATTTTAGCCAATTAATGAGAAGTAAAAAACAAAGTTCATTTGTTTTGATAAGAATGTTTGAGGCGAATGATAAACCCTCGAATATTGATGATAACTTGTGGGAAACGTCAATCAATTCTTTAGCAAACTATTGCTTATTACGAAGATATGATATTTCGGTAATTGATAGTAAAAGATCATCTGAAACCAAACTTAAATATTTAATTAAGCAAAATTATTTGCCGGAGTTAAATGGGCATGAAATTCAATTTGTTGATTTTTATAACTTCATTGTTACCAGAGATGCGATTATTCGTGATTTAGTGGAATCAATATGGAAATTTCCTATTGAGTAAGTCGTAGTAGTCCGAAGCTGGCGCACGCCTGTCATGTGTGTCCCGCGTTCCAGGCCTATTGATTGTTACTTTATACCACTCACTAATTTTTTAACAATTACTCAAAGAAGTCCTTTTGTATCAGTTCCTTTGTAAATAAACCAACCACAATTGAACATAGGGATTTTTACTTACGGAACACGAGGCGATATACAGCCATATATTGCCTTGGCTTTAGGACTTAGCGACAAAAAACACCAGGTAATTATTGCGGCACCGGGAAATTTCAGGGAATTAGTGGAGGGCTATGGCCTTGCTTTTCATCCGCTGCATGGAGATGCCGAGGAAATAATGAACTCGCCGGAAGGGCAGAGTGTATTAAAAACAGAGAATACCATTAAGCTGATGAAGTACTTTTTTAAAGCGCTTCATGAAATAAGGGGACCTTTGCGCAAAAGCTATATAGCGGGGATTAACCAGGTAGATTTTATTATAGCCAACGCTGCAACGTTGCCCATTACAAGCGCGATTGCCGAAAAGCAACATAAAAAAATTGCGCTAACCTATTTTATGCCCCCGGTTGTGCCTACAGCTGAATTCCCATTGGGCGATTTCGACTTCCTGGATTTCCCCTGGTATAATAAGCTTACCTATAAGGTGGCACACCTGTTTTTCTGGAAATTTGTAAAAAAAGAGACCAACGAATGGAGGCAGGAATTAGGTCTACCCATTTTAAAGGAAAACCTCATAAACTATATTGGCAAGCAAAGGCCGCTCGACTTATATTGCTTAAGTCCCAGCCTCATCCCTCAACCTAAAGATTGGGATGATAACCATAAAATAACCGGCTTTTTAACTGTTCCCGAACAAAGAAGAACAGGCCAGTTTAGGGATGAAAGCCCGGCTGGATTAAATGACTGGTTGCTGCAAGGCGATAAACCCATATACATTGGCTTTGGCAGTAACGGCGTTGGCAATACCGAAAAGTTTATAAGCATCTTAAACACCATGTTAAACAAAACCAATGAGCGCATTTTGTTTTGCACAGGCTGGTCGCTTTTTAAAAACTTACCGGCGCATAAAAACCTGTTTGTAACAAAATATGTAAACCACGGGGCTGTTTTACCAAAATGCAAAGCAGGGGTGTTTCACGGTGGCGCGGGTACGCTGGCGGCAATGCTGCGAAACGATTTGCCGGTAGTTATTATTTCATTTTACACCGACCAGCCGACCTGGGGAAAAATAGCCGAACGAATGAAATTTGGGGTGCATATCCCGGTTAAAAAGCTGGATGCCGATAAGCTGATTTCGGCATTAACAAAAATTCAAACCAATGAAGTACGGAACAATGCGGCGGCCATTGGTCAGCAAATAAGGAATGAGAACGGACTTGAAAACGCGGTGAACGAAATTGAAAAGTTCTTTATACAAGTTGGATCTGCATAGTTTTATACTTAGCAGGCGGCCTCAGGGTCCCTTTCCAAGGAGACCCTGAGGGGACGGAACGAAATTGAAAAGTTCTTTAATGAAGGGCTTGCAGAAAATTAAGGAGGGGGGGATGAGGTCTATCGCATGGCGGCGACGACTCACCCCGACGATCCGTTAGCTAACGGACGTCTCCCCTCTCTCCGACTGCGTCGCATAGAGGGGAAAAAAAAATAAAAAAAACGGGCTTCACCCTCTTTGCGGCTTCAGCCGGAGAGAGGGTGGCCCAGCGCAGCGTCGGCCGGGTGAGTCTTAGCCGGCGTTCAAGCGAATGTTTATGTAAATTCCAATGCGTAATGGGTAGCTTGTCGAAGATTCGCGCGGAGAGGCCTTTGCCCGCTATGGTTCGACAGGCTACCCATGACAACCCTTTTAGCAACGTCATTCCTCTTCGGGATTTCGCGTGATTTTATCATTTGCAATGTCGGTGGAGAACAACCATCATCTTTTATTGAGCTTTCATTCTGTTAATTCTTTAATTCCGGGAATTCCGGTTCAGACAAACGCGTTAGGGATTGGCGCGGATACCGGCCAAGTGGCTAAGGCCCTGTGTAGTATGAGCAGAAAGCCCGGCCCGCAGGGGACGCCATGATTAAGTCAAAAGTCAAAAGTCAAAAGTCAAAAGTCAAAAGTCAAAAGTCAAAATGGTTTGCAGGGTGGAGAAACCCCTCCCTGCCTTTGCGCTCATGGCAATCGCGCCCCTCCCGAGGGAGGGAAAAAAAGCCCATTCCGTCCCCTGAAGGGGACGAAAGAGCATTGCTGTCCTTCGTCCTTTGTCCGAACATCCTTTGTCCTTGTTCCTTTATCCGAACATCTTTTGTCCTTGTTCCTTTGTCCGAACATCCTTACTCCTTCGTCCTAACATCCTTACTCCAAAAGCTATTCCCCACCCGTTGCCCAGCTGATCATGCGGTTTACGGTGGCCAGGCCTAACTGGAGTTTGGCGGCTATTTTGCGCTGACTGTAGCCCTGGCGGTGCAGATCGGCAACCTGGCGGGCGGTGCGGTCGCGGTCCTGCTGGTCGGGCCGGCGCAGGTGACTGTGCTCGGCACTGTGAGCGGTGAGGGTGAACTGGAGCAGGCTGTTGCGGTGTTCCAGCTTCAGCAGGCAAACGTTATCGGCCCCATAGGTTTCGGTGGTGCTGCGCTGTTTTATTTGTTTAAGATAACGGTACCCCGGCATGGTTTGGCTTTCGCCTATGGCGAAGGCGCTATCGCAAAAGTTCATGAGCATTTTGCTGCCCTGCAGGTCGTTGCGGCTAATGGGGATGGCGGTATTGCGTTTTGGTGTATGTGCCAGCACCAGGATGCTGAGGCCGTGGCGGGTTTTAAGGTATTTGAGCTTTTTCATGAGGGGCAGGGCCTCGTTGGCGCTTTGGGTACCCTTGCGCAGGCAGGTAATGTTATCAATAATAAGCACCGTGGCGCCGGTAGTTTTAATACCGCGGGTGAGCGCGCCGATAACATAATCATCGTAATTTTTTTGATCGATGGGGAGCATGCTCAGCTGGTTATACTCGCCGCGGTGAAAATTGTCGTCGAACTTGTAGGTGCCGCTTTTGCCGGTATACCGCTGCTCAAACTGTTTGGAGCTAAGCTCAAAATCGATATACAGCACGGGCGTGGGCTTGGCGCCCAGCTGGAAACCTGCAATGGACTTACCGCGGGTAATGCTGTCGCCCAGCTGCACGGCCAGGATGCTTTTACCCATATTGGTATCGGCAAACATGATGCACAGCTCGCCTTCTATCCAAAACCTGTCGAACAGCATCTGGGGCTGGTCGCTTTCTTTTTCCATGGTCATCCACTGGTTAAGGGAGTGGATGTGGAACAGGTCGGCAACCATTTCAGGGTCGGGAGTGGAGGGGGGCATGGTTCGTGTTGTGTGGTTCGTGTTGCTGTTTTTGGTGGGAATGATTCCGCGGATCTCGTTGCGGAGATCTTCGATGATGGGTGGTCTTTCTGATGTTTGCATGTGGTTCGTGGTTCGTGTTGCGTGGTTCGTGTTGCGTGGTTCGTGGTTCGGGGTGTTGTTGTTGTTGTATGGTGCTGTTGCGGGGTTCGTGTTGTGGTAACGGGGTGCATTGCGGGATAAAGTTAGGAGTAGTTAAGGTGCATTAAAGGGACTAACCAAAACCCGATCCCCGCACCTCGCCACCCGACCCCGATCCCCGCACCTCGCCGATCCCCGTTCCATACAAATTTACACATCCGCTGAAGCAAAGATGGTGACACTGTTTTGTCACCATGGTGCGCTAAACAGGCTGGCTAAATAAAAAAGCGTTAACTCTTGAGTTAACCTATTTTTATTATCATTTTTCTTGATTTTTCTCTATAATTCCTGATTATTCTCGACCTCTGGATTAGATATGAGATTTGAGATTTGAGACGAGGATAATATGGGTATCGGGTTTTAGTATCGGGTATCAGGATGGGAGTCTACGTTGTTTGTGTAATGAAGATAACATTAACAAAGGCATAGCGTACATGATTATTTTAGAAATAATAGTTAAATTTGAGATATGAATATACAGGCAGAAAAACTAAATGTATTACAGCAAATTATAAACACCGATGATGTTAGCTTAATTAAAGATATTAAAGCTTTGATTGATAACAGGGATTTGGATTGGTTTGATGGCCTGAGCAAAAAACAACAGGCCGATGTTGAAGAGGGCCTGGCACAATTAGATAATGGTAAGTCATTCAGCCATGAAGAGGCAAAAAAAAGATTCGGTTTTAAATGACAATAATCTGGTCTGAAAAAGCCGGCGAGACCTTTCAAAGGAATATTGACTATCTTTTGGAAAACTGGCCCGAGGTAGAATCAAAGAAATTTATTGAAAGGGTTTTCCAGTATCTTGATACCCTGGCCAAAGAACCTTTTATTGCACGTAAAACTTATAAAACAAAACACACCTATATAGGGGTCATCATACCGCAAATTTCGGTAATCTACCGTATTAAACCCCGGAGCAAAATTATAGAATAGGTTACTTTTATAGATAACAGGCAAAGCCTGAAAAAAAACAGACGCCTGCTTTAAAAGTGAAGCTCCGGTATGGTATTAGGTTTTGATAGCAGGTATCTGGATAGATGGACAAAAGACTTTCGGACAAAAGACAAAGGACTTTCGGACAAAGGAAATGTATGTTATGCAGGGCACATTTTGATACTGCTGGCGCCAAATTTGAGTAAAAAGATTCAATTTGTCAAAATATTAAATACTTGACTGTCAGTATAAATGGTGTTCCATGCCCTGTTTTGACAAAATCTAAAGCGTTGATAATCAACACCAAAGCGTTCCACGCCGTTCGGGGTGTACCAGGCGTTCCGATGGAACGGTTTTTAGACGGTATCAAGTAGTTAGTATCAAGTATCAAGACGGGAGAAGAGTCTGAAAGTCGGGAAGTCTGGAAAGTCCGGGACTGCGATCCGTCAGCTGCCGGACAGCATGACCTCGGGGGACTTATGGCTGGTTGGCATAGCAGCTATTGTCTTGATACTTGATACTAACTACTTGATACTATCTACTTCCTTTCGCCTTTCCGCTTTTTTTCCTAATTTTGCGCATCCTTTCAAAATAAAACAATATTACCTTGGAGCACCAGGAATTAACCACCGTTGAAACCGCCAAAGATTTAGGCTTACTACCCGAAGAATTTGAACGTATTAAAGAAATATTAGGGCGCGTGCCCAACTTTACCGAGCTATCCATCTTCGCGGTAATGTGGAGCGAACACTGCTCGTACAAAAACTCCATCACCTGGCTAAAAACCCTGCCTAAAGACAGCGACCGTATGCTGGCCAAGGCAGGTGAAGAAAACGCCGGCCTGGTTGACCTTGGCGATGGCATTGGCTGCGCCTTCAAAATAGAATCACATAACCACCCGTCGGCCCTTGAACCTTACCAGGGCGCGGCAACAGGTGTGGGCGGTATCAACCGCGATATATTCACCATGGGTGCAAGGCCCATTGCCCAGCTAAATTCCCTGCGCTTCGGCGACCTTAAACTGGAAAAAACCCAGTGGCTGGTTAAGGGCGTGGTAAAAGGCATCAGTCACTACGGCAACGCCTTTGGTATCCCAACCGTTGGCGGCGAATTGTTTTTTGACGATTGCTACAATGTTAACCCATTGGTAAATGCCATGTCGGCAGGTATTGTTAAGGCGGGCGAAACCGTCTCTGCAACCTCATACGGCGTGGGTAACCCTGTTTATATAGTAGGTTCTGCCACAGGTAAAGATGGCATTCATGGCGCGGCCTTCGCGTCGAAGGATATCAGCAAAGATTCAGTGAATGATCTTCCCGCCGTACAGGTGGGCGACCCTTTCCAGGAGAAACTGTTGTTAGAGGCTACCTTAGAAGTTATTAAAACCGGTGCCGTGGTTGGTATGCAGGATATGGGTGCTGCCGGTATCATCTGCTCCAACTCCGAAATGAGCGCCAAAGGCGAACACGGTATGCGTATCGACCTGGATTTGGTACCTACCCGCCAGGCCAATATGAAACCTTACGAGATCCTGCTATCAGAATCACAGGAGCGTATGCTGATTGTAGTGCATAAAGGTCGCGAAAAAGAGGTGGAAGCCGTATTTGATAAATGGGACCTTAACTGCGCCATCATAGGCGAGGTTACCGATACCCAGCGTTTAGAGTACTATATGCATGGCGAAAAAGTGGCCGATGTCCCTGCCGACGACCTTGTTTTAGGTGGTGGTGCCCCGGTTTACGAGCGCGAATACCGCGAGCCTGCTTACTATGCCATTAACCAGCAATTTAATATAAATGATGTGCCGGAACCGGCCAACCTGGTTGAGGTTGCCGAGCATTTATCTGCACACCCTAACTTAGCATCAAAACGTTGGGTAACCGACCAGTACGATAGCATGGTAGGCGTACAAACCATGACAGCCAACCTGGTCTGCGATGCAGCCGTTGTAGCCGTTAAGGATACCAACAAAGCCATTGTATTAACAACAGATTGTAACTCTCGCTACGTATACGCCGATCCTTACAAGGGTACTGCTATTGCCGTTGCCGAGGCTGCCCGTAACATTACCTGTGCCGGTGGCGAGCCTGTGGCTATCACGAACTGCTTAAACTTTGGTAATCCTTACAACCCCGAGGTATACTGGCAGTTTGTAAGCGCCATTAAAGGTATGGGCGATGCCTGCCGCAAGTTTGAAACTCCTGTTACCGGTGGTAATGTGAGCTTTTATAACCAATCTGCAGATGGTGGCTCTGTATTCCCAACACCTACCATTGGTATGCTGGGTGTAATGGAAGATACCGAAAATATCATGACCGCCGATTTTAAACAACCCGGCGACCTGATCTACCTGATAGGCGAATCGGTAAATGATATCGCTTCATCACAATACCTGGCCTCATGGCATAAAATCACCGCTTGCCCGGCCCCGTATTTTGATATTGATAAAGAGTACGCTATACAGCAAACCATTAAAGAACTCATCAAACACCGTGTGCTGGAAAGCGCCCATGATGTGGCCGATGGTGGTTTATACACCTGCCTGTTAGAATCAGCTATGCCAAATGGTTTAGGTTTTGATATTTCTACAGATGATACTATCCGCAAGGATGCGTTCCTTTTTGGCGAGGCACAGGGTAGGGTAGTGGTAACGGTAGCGCCCGAGGAGCAGGAGCGCTTTATTGAATTTATGGCAACCAGCGAAACGGAGTTCAGTTTGTTAGGTACTGTAAACAATGGTTTCCTTAATGTTGACGAAGAGTTGTTTGGCCACGTTACCGATGTGAAAATGGTTCATAGCAATGTATTACACTCTATTTTAGGCGAGTAATGCTGAAATTAACCCGGGTACACCATATCGCTATCATTTGTTCCGACTATGAAAAGTCGAAACATTTTTACAGCCAGGTACTGGGTTTAAAAATAGTGCGCGAGGTATATCGCCAAGCACGACAATCATACAAGCTTGATCTGGAAGTGGGCGACCGCTACCAGATTGAGCTTTTTTCATTTCCGGAACCCGCACCGCGTCCCTCGCACCCGGAAGCTGCCGGCCTGCGCCACCTGGCTTTTGAGGTAGATAATTTGGACGACGCCGTTTATCGCCTGCAGGAATTTGAGGTAGAGGTAGAGCCTATCCGGGTAGATGAACTTACCAATAAACGCTTTACCTTCTTTGCAGATCCGGATGGCTTGCCGCTGGAGTTGTATGAGCGGTAGCTGTAAAATCCCAATTCTCACATCTAATATCTCAAATATAAATAAGGGCGTTGCCTGCGGCCGGGCCATCCGCTCATACGCCCACAAGGCATTAGGCACGGGCCGGTACCCGCTACTGTCCCTAACGCAAAATTTGCCTCTTATCTATTACAATCAAACTTCTAAGTCTTTGCGATGCTGAATGTAAATCAAAGCCCTCTCCAAAGGAGAGGGTTGAGTGAGGCTTCTACAATTTATCCATTTCCCCCTTTACAAACTCTGCCAGTTCCTTTACATATGCCGCGCTAAAATCAAACTTGATTCCTGCGGTTTCATAAATTTCTTTTATGGTTTTGGTATAGCCAAGTTTAAGGGCATCCAGGTATTGTTTCAGGCCTTTCTCCGGGTTTTCCTTATAGTTTTTCCACACCGCGATAGCGCCTAACTGTGCCATCCCGTATTCAATATAGTAAAACGGTACCTCAAAGATGTGCAGCTGTTTTTGCCAAAGGTTGGCTTCGGCATCCGGGTGCTCGCTCCAATTCACAAAGCCTGCGCCAAATGGCTCATAGATCTCTATCCAGGCGGTTTTACGGTCGGCATCTGTATGGCCGGGGTTAGTATAGATCCAATGTTGAAACTGGTCGACCACGGCCACCCATGGCAGGGTTTTAAGTACATCAAATAGCTGGTCGCGTTTGGCGCGTTTAAGGTCTTCTTCGTTATCAAAAAACACATCCCAGTTATCCATCGATATCAACTCCATCGACATCGAAGCCAATTCGGCAACTTCAGACGGGCAATGTTTAAAATCGTTCAGTTCCAGGTCGGCAGTTAAAAAAGTATGCACCGCGTGGCCGCCTTCATGTACCATGGTGGTTAAATCGCGGAAGGTATTGGCCGAGTTCATGAATATGAACGGGGCTCCCGTTTCTGATAGTGGGTAGTTATAGCCACCGGGTGCTTTGCCCTTACGGCTTTCCACGTCAAACAGGTTATTATCCTTCATAATCTCCAAACGTTCGCCCAGGTAACGGTTAATGTTACTAAAGCACTGAATAGATTTCTCAATCAGTTCGCTGCCATTTTGAAATGGTTTTAAGGCTGGTTTGCCAGATACATCCACATCCATATCCCATGGCTTTAAAACTGGCAGGGTAAGGGCTATCTTGCGTTTTTCTGCCTCGCCACGAAGGATAGGTACAATTTCTTTTTCGATGGCTTCATGGAAGAGGTAACAATCGTGCGGCGTATAATCAAACCTGCCAAGCGCCTGGAACATGTAATCCCTGAAATTCTCAAATCCGGCATTCAGTGCCACGGTATGGCGCAATTTGCGCAGGTGATCAAAAAGAGTATCTAAAGTGTCCTTATCCTGCAAACGGCGGGCGGTTATCTTTTCCCAGGCCTCCTGGCGTTTGGCCCGGTCGGTACCTTTTAAAAATACTGAAGCCTGCTCCAAAGTAAACTCCTTGTCATCTATATGCACCGACATAGCACCTGTGATCGATTGGTATTTTTGCTGCTCTACCTGGATCTCGGTTTGTACCGGGATATTTTCCTCGCGGAAAAGCTCTAAGCTCTTTTTAATTGCCCTTAAAAAGATGAAATACTTTTCGCCGTCAAGCTGATCGATGTACTCACTTGCTACCAGCTTTTTGTTTAAACTGTTATCATAAGGGGCAATTTTGGGTGATATCTCTGTTGCAAAATACTGGAAGTTTTGTAGTAGTTCTTCGCTGGTGGTATCGCAGGTCATGCGGATATAACGCCAGGCGGAATCCTCTTCTAAAGCGGCTTCCAATTCGCTCCTGTCATGTAGCCATTTTTCCAGTTCTTTAACCGAATTGATAGGGCGGTCAAGTAGTTCTTTATAAATGGGTTCAAGTATTTCCCATTTGATATCGAGCGTAGCCGGGATATATGTTCTTGTTTTTTTGTGGATCATTTTTTTAGATGTGCAAATTGTTAGATGTGCAAATATGCAGATTAGTACGGAAGTTTTTTTGATCCGAAAGTCAAAAGTGTTAAGCCCGGAAAGCGTTTAATTCATATGTTCTAAAAAGGAAATCTAAAACAGAAAGTCCGAAAGCTGTTTTCGCCTTTCGGACTTACTGACACCGGATCTTTCTGAATTATGCTTTTGCCTTGTACAATGTCTTCGACAACTCCTTTAATCCATCTTCATAACTTGTTGGCTTAAAATTAAAGGCTTTCTCAAATTTACTACTGTCGAAAATGTAATCATGATCGTATTGGTAATACATCTCCACAATCCCCATTACTACTTTTTGGAACAGGCCTGTTAGCCATAACATTAATTTGTTGATGCGCATAAATTTAGGCTTTACGTTATAAACCTGGGCTGCAATATCTATAAACTGCTTGCCGGTAATAGCTGGCGGAGTAGGCAAGTGCCATACCTGCTTATCGCTATCCGGGTTTTGCCCAAGCAAAAACATGGCTTTGCCTGCATCAGGGATGTAGATGAAATTATGCTTCTTATTCGGGTCGCCTATCCATTGGGCTGTTTGCTTTGCTGCGTATTTGGTAAGCACCATGATATCTACAAAGCTGTTTAGCGAGTCGGTACCATAAAAGTCGGGTGCTCGGGCAATAGTAGCATTGATGTTCCCGGCTTTTACCTCGTTCATCAGCATATCGGCAATGCCTGCACGCACCTGGCCTTTTTTACTGGTGGGATGATAGGGCGTATCCTCTGTCATAGCTCCGTTAACCAGGCCGTACATGTATACGTTATCAAAAAATATCAATCGTGCGCCTGTTGCTTTAGTAACGTTAATGACGTTTTGCATAATGATGGGCCATTGTACTTTCCAGATGGCTACATCGTAAACCAGGCCGGCAACAAGATAAATTACCGTTGACCCTTTTGCCGCGGATAAAACTTCTTCGTAATTCAACAGGTCAGCTTTTTGCCAGGTTATGTTTTTCCCTGTAAATTTTACCGGTTTGCGGCTAACCAAATGGATGCTTTCGTTAGTGTTCATCAATTCGCGGGTGAGGGCATTTGCCACGGCGCCACCGGCTCCTAATATAGTGTGCATAGTCTTTTTCGTTTTTGTTACAACAAATGTATGGTATCGTTGAAAGTCAAAACGTTAACAAAAGATAAGAAAAAAGGATTTCAGAATTGAAATGTCCGATTGAGATTTAGGATTTGTTTTTTAGAGTTTAAGATACAGGGTTCGGCTTTCAGCTTTACGCCTTTGGCCTTTAGCTTATCAGGCGCTTATTTTCATGATCCTTCTCCTGATCCGCGAAAGCGAAACGGGGGTGATTCCTAAAAAGTTGGCAATATAATGCTGTGGGATGCGCTGCAGCACTTCGCCGCCGGTTTTCAATAGTTTATTATAGCGTTCTTCGGGAGTTTGTGTTATAAAGGATGTTACACGATCTTCGTAGCAGATAAGATAATGCTCGGCTACCAATCTGCCAAAACGCTCCATTTTATGCCCAATAAGTTCATGGGCATAAGCCTGCTGCATGGCTTTATAGCTAAGGGTAACAATTTGTGTATCCTCCAGGGCCTGGATATAATTGGAACCTGGGGTATCGGTTAAGAAGCTTTTATATGAGCAAAGCAGTTCGTGCTCGAAGCTGAAGTAACCGGTTATCTCTTCGCCATCTTTTACATGAAAATATCGTACAGAGCCTTTTACAATAAACCCTATGTGGCTGCAAACCTTATCCGGTTCGGCAAAGTTTTTCTTTTTTTTAAGTTTGCTTACTTCCAATAGGGGTAATAGGACTTGCCACTCCGCATCATTCATCGAAACGTATACTTCAACGTGTTCTCTGAATTTATTGATGGCGGTTAGTGTTTCCATATCCTGTCTAAAAGAAATAATACAGCAAATACTACGCTGGCAATGCCATTGGTGGTCATAAAGGCAAAGTTTACGCGGCTCAGGTCGTTAGGCTTTACCAGCAAATGTTGGTAGATAAGCATTGCGCAGAAGAAAGCAATACCCACATAATAAAGAATACCCACCTGCGTAAAAAATACCGGCATCATAATGAACAGGGCAGAAAGTATATGTAAAAAGGTTGACAACCTTAACGCATTCACCTTACCCAAATAAGCAGGGATTGAATGAAGATTTTGGCTGCGATCGAAATCCTCATCCTGTAGGGCGTAAATGATATCAAACCCGCTCACCCAGCATAAAACCGAAAGGGAGAAAAATATAGGCGTTAAGGCAAAAGCACCGGTAACTACAAGGTAAGCTCCAATAGGGGCCAATGATAATCCTAAGCCCAAAACCAAATGGCAAAGTGCTGTGAAACGTTTGGTAGCACTATACCCCATTACTACAAATAAGGCAATTGGGGATAGGTAAAAACATAATGGATTGATGAAAAATGTGGCTGCAACAAACAACCCGCAATTAATCAATGTGAAGGTTAAAGCCGCCGGTGCGCTGATCCTTCCGGATGGAATATCGCGTTGCTTGGTACGTGGGTTTTGCGCGTCAATGTCCCTATCTAAATAACGGTTAAACGCCATAGCCGAGTTGCGGGCGAAGATCATGCAGAGCACCATTAAAACCAGCTTGCGCCAGTCGAAAGTGTGGTTAGTAGTGGTAACTGCCAAAAAGAAGCCGATAAAGGCAAATGGCATGGCAAATATGGTATGTGTAAAGGTTACTAATGAAAGGTATTTTTTCATCTAAAATTAATCTCTTGGTTCAAAATGCGGCACTACAAAATCCTTGTTTATATTATCAATAAAACCTAATATCTCGTCGCGACCTAATTGTAATTCGGCAGAAGTTACAAAGTATTGCGGGAATTCCTCAAATGTCTCTATTAAGGCTTTTTTAAATTTGGCAATGTTTTGGTCGGTTTTTACGCTTGATTGTTTATCGGCTTTGGTGAAAACCAGCACGAACGACAATCCTTTTTCGCCCAGCCAGTTACAAAATTCAATGTCGATTTTTTGGGGTTCCAGGCGGCTGTCTATCAGCACCATCACACATTGCAGGCTTTCGCGCTTATCCAGGTAGCTATGGATAAATTTGTTCCAGTTGGCTTTATTTGTTTTGGATGCACGGGCATAGCCATAGCCTGGTAAATCAACAATATACCAGCTGTCATTAATAAAAAAATGATTGATGAGCTGGGTTTTACCCGGTGTTTGCGATGTTTTTGCTAATCCCTTTTTTTGCGTTAGCATATTAATAAGGGATGATTTGCCCACGTTTGAGCGCCCAATAAATGCATACTCCGCTTTGATGGGCGGCGGTAGTTTGGAGATTTGGGTATTGCTGCAAATAAATTCGGCCGTTTTAACAATCATGCTGCAAAGGTAGGGTTTTTGTTTTTAACGTTGTTAGGATGTTGTAAGGTTGAAAAGTTGGAATGTTGAGCCGTTTATACACTACAAGTATAATAAAATTATAAATAGATGTTTAAACATATTTTACATAAGGCTAACAAAGCCAATGTTAAAACCTTGTAACTTTACAGTATTACAATAACGAACATGAACGATTATAAAATACCCGCCCAAACCCGCATTGGCCATGTGCATTTAAAGGTGAGCGACCTGCAAAAATCACTTGATTTTTACTGCGGTTTATTAGGGTTTGATAAAATGATGCTATATGGCGATCAGGCTGCTTTTATATCTGCCGGGGGATATCACCATCATATAGGCTTAAATACCTGGCATAGTAAAGGGGCTTCACCAGCACCTGAGTATGCGCCGGGCTTGTATCATACGGCTATTGTTTATCCGGAACGTAAGGATCTGGCTTTTATACTGCAACGCCTGATAGATGCCAAATATCCTATCACAGGTGCATCTGACCACGGCGTATCCGAAGCCATCTATCTGAATGATCCCGATCAAAACGGAGTTGAACTTTACTGGGACAGGCCAAAAGAAAACTGGCCGGTTGATGAAAATGGCGATATGATCATGTTTACCCGTAGGTTGGATATTGAAGGTTTACTGACAACTATTAAGGGCTAATATCAAAACTTTTTAAAGTTGATATTTTCGCCTTTATGATATCCCTGCCGAAACCTTTATAATACCTTTTGCATATCCTTCGGTGCACCAAACTTATACCAAACTCATCCAAACTATTGTGGTTTTGAATCTTTAAAAAGTGCTTAAAGTTTTGATATATAAATGTTTAACTAAAAATGAGGACTGATAAGAGCTTCCCTTTTTAACCAAATAACCCTATTATCCTTTACAGATAACAGGGTTATTTTTTACACTCAAATATAAGCAAAATTTGCGCTTTTTGTCGAATATTACAACGAGCTGAACAGTTTTTTTATGGGTGCATTATCGGGCGTTTCGGTTTGTATGATAAAAACGCAGGTGCCTGTTGTGTCAACCTTGAAATGACATTTGCCTTTAGTCGAAAGTCTTAAGTTCGAGGTCAAAAAAAACAGATCCGACTTATAACTTACGACTTAGTACTGATGACTTAACACTAATCTGTCGCCACAATCTAAAATCCTGTCAATCCTGCAAAATCCTTTAATCGTGTTACAACTCCTTTATCTTTATATTCCTGAAATAAGCCTTATGCCCGTGATCCTGCAGGGCAATTAAGCCTGTTTTGGCGGCTCCATAATCAGGATACTCTTTCCATTTGCCTTCGTTTTTTTTCTTGGTCCACTCGTCCGTCCAGGCTTCAAAGGCTACTATTTTTGAGCCGTTGAGCCAATGCTCTACATGGCCATTATTGAATACAATTTTACTTGTGTTCCATTTGCCAACCGGCTCTGTTTTTTTAAGTGTGTTGGGTATATACATGGCATAATCGCAACCGGTTTTTTGCCATTCTTCCAGTTTTCCGGGCCAGCCTTCATCATCAATAAGCTGGTATTCGGGGCCGGTATTATACGTAGCGTGGTATTTTGGGTCTTCAATTACATGGTACAGTACACCACTGTTGCTGCCTTTATCAATTTTCCATTCCCATTCCAGTTCAAAATTGGTGTAGGCTTTGTTGGTAACAATATCGCCTCCGGTATCGCCCTCTGCGGCGCCTAAACATACCAGTGCCCCGTCAACAATGGTCCAGTTTTTTACCTCGCCTTTTTTGTTAAAGCCGTGCCAGCCATTCAATGTTTTACCATCGAATAGTTTTACCCACCCGGCTTTTTGGGTGTGTAATTTTTTTGCAGGAGCCGGTGTTTTTACTGTGATAGCCGATATCTGTACGTAAACTAAGGCCGCTGCGGCCATTACTAAGCCAAGTTTTTTTAATTGCTGTTGCATATTATTTATTTACTGCTGTTTTACAATTGGTTAGTTTGAGCTTTTTTGATTGTTTGCATTTTTTCGGGATCCCAAAACATGGGGCTGTTATTATAATAACTATCGTTGCACAGCAGGGCAGGGGCGGCAGCGCGATAACCAAATATGGCATCCTCGGTTACCTTACCATTGTTCCTGATGGCGTTAAAGAAGTTATTCATATGATCATATGGCCCGCCCATGTAGCCTTTATCGGCATCATAGATGATCTCTTCGGGCGGCAGCATTTTTTTACGCTCGGCATAACCGCTGCCTGCTTTTTTTAGTTTATCCAGGTAAAACGGATCGTCGGAGGCAAAGGTCTTGTTCCGTTTCAGGGTCACTTTATCCCAGGTAATATCCATGGAGCCTTCGCTGCCAACCAACTTAAGGTAGGTGGTGCCACTGGTGCCATCCACAAAGTTGCAGCGTAAGGATAGGTTAAAGGCCGGGTGTGCCTTTGTTTTGCCATAATCAAAAGTACCCAGCAATACATCGGGTACCTCGCGGCCATCGTTCCAGTAACGTAACCCGCCCGATGCATAGATTTTATTTGGCCCAACAGAATCTGTTATAAAATGCAGGCTCGAAAACAGGTGCACAAAAAGATCGCCCGCCATACCTGTACCATAATCGGTATAGTTTCTCCAGCGGAAAAAGCGTTTCTCGTCAAACGGCCTTTTTTTGGTATTGCTGATGTAAGTTTCCCAATCCAAAGTCTGTGGCGATGCATCAGCCGGGATGGGGTATTGCCAAACTTCCAGCGGTTCGCGGCGCGCCCAAAAACCTTCGGCATAATTAAGCTCACCAATGGCCCCGCTTTTTAACAGCTCATGCGCTTTTTCGTTACCTAATGACGATACGCCCTGGCTGCCCACCTGGAAAACTTTACCGGTTTCCTTTTGTGCTTTAATTACGGCAGGGCCTTCAGTAATGGCGTGTACCATTGGTTTTTCGCAGTACACATGTTTACCGGCGTGCATGGCATCAACAGAAATTTGCTGGTGCCAGTGGTCGGGTGTGGCTATAATCACAGCATCAATATCCTTGCGGTTCAGGATCTCTTTATAAACGCGGGTGGTAAATATATCAGCACCCCATTTAGCTTTCGCATCCTTAAGGCGGCCATCATATAAATCACATACCGCAACCAACTTTACGCCTGGAATTTTGAGGGCTGTATCGGTATCACTATTACCCATACCACCTGCGCCAATAAGGGCAATGTTAATCTGGTCATTTAGCTCATAGCCTAATTTTCTTTTCAGGATGGCAAAGGGTCTTGCAGTGCTTTCGGAAGCGAACAGGTTGCTGCCAACAGCGACAGCTGCAGTGGTTGTAGTTAGTTTTTTGATAAAACTCCGGCGTGATGATTCTTGTTTTTCTTTCATAGATAAGGCAATGAACTTAATTTACTTTAGTTAATTTATAAGAACTTATAAAACCCGGTAGCTCCATTTAAGGGCTGACCTGTTATGAACTGGTTTAAAAGAATTGGTTTTTAAAATTAAGGAATTGACTTAACATTTACATAAGCTGATCAACTTAATCCATCCAGGTAAACGCAATAGTGATACAATCACTATCTTTGCCACCACTTAAAAAAATGAGCAAAACCATAACTCCGTATAACAATCAACAGGCAACCAAAAAAGAACAGGTGGCCGATATGTTCAACAATATATCAAAAACATACGATTTCCTGAACCATTTTATGTCGTTAGGGATTGATATCATCTGGCGCAAAAAGGCTATAAACGAATTAAAAAAGGATCAGCCCAAATTAATTCTTGATGTAGCAACAGGCACTGGTGATTTTGCCTTTGAAGCCCTTAAAGCGTTAAAGCCCGATAAAATAATTGGTGTGGATATTTCCCGTGGCATGTTGGATATTGCTGAACAAAAGATTCAAAACCGAGGCCTTGGCAATAAGTTTGAAGTAAAACTTGGAGATTCGGAAAAACTGCCTTTTGATGATAATGCTTTTGACGCTGTTACGGTTGCTTACGGCGTTCGTAATTTCGAGAACCTGCAAATTGGTTTGGCCGATATTCAAAGGGTATTAAAACCGGGCGGCAAAGCGGTAGTACTGGAGTTTTCAAAACCCCGGGCCTTCCCTATAAAACAGTTGTATAGCTTTTATTTTAACTATATTACACCTGGTATTGGCAAATTGTTTAGTAAAGATTCAAGGGCTTATAGTTATTTGCCCGAGTCTGTAGCTGCTTTCCCGGATGGCGAAAGTTTTGTTGCTTTAATGGATAAAGTAGGCTTTAAAAACACCAAACACAGGCCATTGGCGTTTGGTATCTGTTCAATATATACAGGCGTTAAATGATCAAAATGCGGTGCTTTTTAGTTGTATGCCTTATGTTTTGCTGCAAACTTTTGTTTGCACAAAATGTACCTGCATGGGGCGGAGGTGCCGATCAGCAAGACCTGAGTTTTGGTTTCAGCTTCAATTATGTTAGCAGCGATTTTAAAATAGTAAAGAAGCCCGACTGGCGTAAACCATTTTTTGATGCCACCAACAATCAATATGTAACCGACTCGTTAAACAGCATTAGTTCAAAAAGTACACCTGGTTTTGCTATAGGTTTTTTAACCCGGTACACTGTAACAGAGCATTTTGAAGTACGCGTTACCCCCTCGTTGGTTTTTGCCGATCGTAATTTAACTTATACGTATGCCAACCCCGATCAAAACCAGATAAAACAGGTGCAAACCACTTCGGTAGATGTGCCGCTGTCGTTCAAGATAAAATCCGACAGGCTGGGCGATTTCAGGGCTTATATTTTAGGTGGTGTTAAATACACCAAAGCCATCGGCTCAAAAAAAAATGAAGCTAATTTAGACCCTTTGGATAAACTTGTTAAAAACTCAGGCGGATTTAGTTCATACGAGGCGGGCCTCGGCTGCGATATTTATTTTGAATTTTTTAAGCTCTCGCCGCAAATCAAAATATCCAACTCATTTGGTAATATATTGGTGCCAGAGAATCACCCTTTTTCAAGTCCTATCAGCAAATTGTCATTACATATGGTTATGTTTAGTTTGTTTTTTGAATAAGCCGTCGCTATATCTTTACCGGGAGAGAATTTGGGTGAGGCATATTACCTCAATACAACAATAATTCAAACTAAAAAACATAATTTCGCGGCTATAGTTATCATACTATCATGAGTAAAGTTGTTTTAATTACAGGTGCAACTGCCGGAATTGGCGAGGCATCTGCCCACGTATTTGCCCGTGAGGGTTATAATTTGATATTAACCGGCAGAAGGGAAGACCGGCTTGAAAAACTGGCTGAACACTTAAATGATACATATAATGTTGAGATCGCCATTTTATCATTTGATGTACGCAACCGCCAGCAGGTGATTGAAAACCTGGAGGGTTTACCGGAAAAATGGAAAATGGTAGATGTTTTGGTTAATAATGCCGGTTTGAGCCAGGGATTGGATCCGATACAAAATGGGGATGTCGACGACTGGGAAACCATGATTGATACCAATATAAAAGGCTTGCTTTATGTAAGCCGTGTGGTATCAAACTGGATGATAAGTAATGGTAAAGGACACATTATTAATTTAGGATCAATAGCAGGCAAAGAAGTTTACCTTAATGGTAATGTGTATTGCGCAACCAAGCACGCTGTTGATGCGTTAAACAAAGGTATGCGGGTTGACCTGTTATCGCACGGAATAAAAGTTACAGCCATTCATCCCGGCGCTGTTGAAACGGAGTTTTCTGAAGTTAGGTTTAAAGGCGATAAGGAACGCGCCAAAAAGGTTTACGGTGGCTTTGAGCCGCTGATGGCACAGGATATTGCCGAAACTATCTGGTTTGTAGCATCGCGGCCGGCTCATGTAAATATTAACGACCTGGTGATTATGCCAACAGCCCAGGCAACGGCGACTAATATATTCAGGAAGTAAGTCGGAAAAGTCCGAAAGTCGGAAAGTAAAATATATAGTATCAATATAATAATACACAAAAAAATCTTCCGGACTTTCGGACTTTTCCGACTTCCGGACTAAAACCATAAAAATGTCACTAATCACACAAATAGACCAGGATATAAAACTGGCTATGCTGGCTAAACAGCCGGATCGTCTTAGGGGGTTGCGCGCAATTAAGTCAGCTTTACTGCTGGCTAAAACTGAAAAAGGCGCTGCAGATGAACTTACCGAGGAGGCTGAGATCAAAGTGCTTCAAAAACTGATCAAGCAACGTAAAGAATCGGCAGATATTTACCGCACACAAAACCGGGAGGATCTTTACGAGATCGAGATGGAAGAAATGCGCGTAATAGAACCTTACCTGCCACAACAAATGACCCGTTTTGAAATTGAAGGTTACCTGCAGGAGCTGATTGAAAGGATAGGGGCTACATCTATACAGGATCTGGGTAAGGTTATGGGCACTGCCAATAAAGAACTTGCCGGCAAAGCCGATGGTAAAACCATATCAGAAGTGGTAAGGCAATTGTTGGGATAGCAATTTAACAATGTAAGCTTAATATTTACATTGATAAATTATTACTATAATTGTTGCAAGTCGTTCGTAATAAACTAAATTTATAGCGAATTAACATATTTTATACTAAAACGGGTTTTGGTATAGTTAATTGAAAATTAATACTAATAATTTATATGGATTTCGTGCTTAAAGAGGAAAACGGTTTTAGTTACATCGATGAGGGCGAAGGTGAGGTATTATTACTACTTCACGGTTTAATGGGTTCGTTGAGCAATTGGGATGGCGTGGTTGAGGAGTTTAAATCCCGATACCGTGTAATAATCCCAATACTCCCAATTTATGATATGCCTCTTTTAACCACTGGTGTAAGAAGTTTATCAAAATTTGTACATAAGTTCATCAAGTTTAAAAAGCTGAGCAATATAACATTGCTGGGTAATTCGCTTGGCGGGCATGTGGCTTTAGTATATGTTTTAGCTCATCCCGAAAATATAAAAGCCATGGTATTAACCGGCAGCTCGGGGTTGTATGAAAATGCTTTTGGTGGCTCGTTTCCGCGCCGCGAAAGTATTGATTTTGTAAGAGAAAAGGTGCAGTATACTTTTTATGATCCGGCCATTGCAACTGATGAGATGGTTAATGATATTCATAAACTGATAAACGACAGGCATAGCGTGATCAGGTTACTGGCGATGGCAAAATCGGCTATACGGCATAACATGAAAAAGGACCTGAGCAAGATGAATTTGCCGGTATGTTTAATATGGGGTAAAGACGATAAAATAACGCCGCCCGAAGTAGCGGTTGAGTTTAATGAATTGTTACCCGATTCTGAATTGCACTGGATTGATAAATGTGGCCATGCCCCAATGATGGAGCGGCCACAGGAGTTTAATGCTTTGTTTAGCGCGTTTTTAAATAAAATAAAAGGATAACATGATTGCAATTGAACTGATAGCTGATGTGATACCTCCGGTTCATACTTCTGATACTATACAGAAGGTATATGACCGTATGGTGGAGTTTCGCTTGAGGCACCTGCCAATTGTAAATGAAAAACAGTTTTTAGGATTAATTGCCGAGGATGATTTTATAGTTGAAAGCGATTACCAGGCACCGGTAGGTTCGCTGGGGCTTTCACTCGTTAATCCCTATGTACTGGAAGATCAGCATATATATGATGTGATACGCCTGTTTTACGAGCGCAAGCTTACGGTGGTGCCGGTACTTGATGCCAAGCAAAACTACCTGGGCCTGATTACTATAAATGCCATTACCGATTATTTTGCCCAGATTACGTCGGTATCACAACCTGGCGGTATTATTGTGCTCGAAATCAACAATAAAAACAACTCGCTGGCGCATATGGCGCAGATAGTGGAATCTGACAATGCCCAGATACTGAGTTCTTACGTTCAAACATTTCCCGATTCAACCCGGATGGAAGTAACTCTTAAGGTAAATAAGCAGGATATCTCAACTATAATAGCCACCTTCCTGCGATATGAATATGCTATAAAGGCAACCTTTAACAATACTGATAATAACGATAACGGCAGAGATCGTTACGATTCACTCATGAATTATCTTAATTTGTAATTAGAAGTTAGTCCATGGACCATGGACCATAGACCATCGACTAATAAAAAACATCTATGAAGATCGCAATTTACGGCCGGCCATTTAATGAGCCATCGGTAATACCTTATATACAGCAGGTATTTGATAACCTGGCCCAACACAATGTCGAGATCTATGTGCATCATCTGCTTAACGAGTATCTTCAGGATAAAATAAACGGTGTAAAATATGATGTGCTGCAAAGCACCGATTCGTTAAAAGGTTTTATTGATATTTTTATAACGCTTGGCGGCGATGGTACCCTGCTGGATATGGTAACCGTTATCCGCGATAGCGGTATTCCTGTTATAGGGATTAATTTTGGCCGGTTGGGTTTTTTAGCCAGCGTAAATAAAAGCGATATCAACGCAGCTATTCATGCGGTAGTAAATAAGGAGTTTACGCTTGATAGCCGCGAACTGCTGAAGATTGATTCAAAAACAGAGGTATTTGGGAACGATAACTTTGCGTTAAACGATGTAACCATCCACAAGCGCGATGATGCCGCGATGATTATTACCCATGTGTTTTTAAATGATGAGTTTTTAAACTCCTACTGGGGCGACGGTCTTATTATATCAACCTCAACAGGCTCAACGGCATATTCATTAAGCTGTGGAGGTCCAATTATATTCCCGCAATCAAATAGTATAGTAGTAACACCGGTATCGCCCCATAACTTAAATGTAAGGCCTATCATATTGCCTGATAATAGCAAACTATGTTTTGAGGTAGAAACCCGAAGCTCCAAATACCTGGTATCCTGCGATTCCAGGATGGCGGTTATGGACGAAACCATGAAGTTTCATGTAGCGAAAGCTGGTTTTCAGCTAAATTTGATCCGTTTAAATAATGAAAGTTATTTAACTACGTTAAGGAACAAACTATTATGGGGACTGGATGCCCGTAACTATTAAAACAGCTTAATGCCTAAATTTTTACTTTTTATATTTCTTTTGCTGGTTTCATATCATCTGCAGGCACAAACCTGGGAGGTAGGCGGCTCTATAGGCGGCGCCGGCTACATTGGCGATTTAAATCCTACTAATCCCGTTAAAATAAGCGGCATATCTGGCGGCCTTTTTGTAAAACGAAATTTTGATGGTTACCTATCGGCAAGGTTAACGTTTAGTTATGGTAAGTTTGGCGCAGCTGATAGTACCTCGTCCAGTCAGCAGTTTCGTGATCGTAATTTGAGCTTTACCGATGGCGTAAAGGAAATAAGCGCTATAGGCGAATTCAATTTCCTGAAATACATCCCTGATGCAGGACCCAATAAATTTACACCTTTTATATACGCTGGTGTCGGGATCTCGGGTTTTGCCCCCCGTACCAACTATAACGGTGCATCTGTTAATTTAAGGGAGTTAAAAACAGAAGATCAGCAAAAACAGTATGGTGAAAATACCGTAGTAATACCATACGGTGTGGGTATAAAGTACAATATTGGCGGCAAGTTTAGCCTGGCGGCCGATATTGGTTATCGCTATACATTTACCGATTACCTCGACGATGTAAGCGGTGTATACGCCAATAAAAGCAAGCTTACAGGCACAGCCAGGGCATTATCCGATAGGTCTGGCGAGCGTACCGGTATATATATCGGTTCGGCAGGAACGCAGCGCGGCGATTTTAAGCCACGGGATACCTATTTTTTAATAGGTTTTACCATCTCCTATACTTTTGTAACCCAGGGGTGTTATTCTTAATTTTTAAATCAGAATTTAATTCTTAAATTTTTAATTTTGCAGAATTTAATTCTGTTAATAATGTAATAAATGATTTTATAATTCGTTTAAGTGTTAATTGTCGGTATTTAATGCCGATTTTATTTTAACCTTAAATCTGCAAAATCATGGCCGAATTAAATTCTTCTCCTCAAAAAACGGGTTCAACCCATAGGCGCAAAAAAATGAATGTGCGCGTTGATCTTACCGCGATGGTTGACCTGGCTTTCCTGCTGATCACCTTTTTTATAATGACAACTACGCTTGCAAAACCAAAAGCCATGCCTTTAGCCATGCCGGTGGATAGCCAAGAAGTGCCCGTGCCCGCCAGTCGTAGCCTTACTATCTGTCTTGGAAAAAACGATAGGGTTGTGTATTACTTAGGCGAACTTAAGAACCCTATAATAGTGCCCACCGTGGCAGGCTTTGGGCACACTGGTTTGCGGAAAACGCTTATCGAAACCAATAAAATGATCCATGACAAATATGGTAAAGACATGATTGTTTTACTTAAACCCAGCAACCATTCTGCATATAGTAACCTGGTGAGTACGTTAGATGAACTTACTATTACCAAAACAGACAGATATTCTATTGTTGATATAACTACGCCCGATATAGATGTTTTAAAGCAAAAAGGCATTTATTAAAATCATATTTAAGTAATTCCACCTAACCTTACACATATCCTTTTTGACAGGCATCATGGCCATTTATTTGGTTATTGTTGCCTTTTTTTACGTTTAGCCAATTTATAAATCAATAAAAATAGCTGCATTAAATGCCATTTATGTGTTTTTTATGACATTTAAAGACAATATTTATAATAACATTTTCTTTTATCGTTGCAT
>NZ_JBFUKX010000058.1:0-33452 GCF_056400605.1 Mucilaginibacter sp. P5_A4
CTTATGAGGGTATGAATAGTATCGTACTTTTTCATAGAAAGCTTGGCATCAATGGATATTTTTAATTTCTCGAGCTTTAATATATATCCGGAAATCGCTTTAAAAAACTGGCCAATATATTCTTCTTTAATTTTAGCGTCTTCAATAAGCTTTCCATTGATTTCGTTTAACTGCGCATTTTTACTCTCAATTATCCGCTCCTTTATTTTTAACTTATTAAGCTGTTTAAATATCATTACCAGGAAAAACACCACCAGCAATGCCAGCGCGGTTATTACGATCAGGAATACCAGGAACTTATTTTTTTGATGCTCGGAATTATTAAGCTCAGCGGCGGCAATTAAAGGTAAAATTGAGCCAATCTGCATCTTTCGTTGTCGTGCTCCATAAAAATCAGCATCCTCTTTTGCCAGTTGTATAAAGCTGTAAGCATCTTTTATATTGCCATTTTTATATAACAAATCGGCCACGGTATAAAGTGCTACAGTCTCTTTTGTTGATGATTTGATATCGGCTATAGCCGACTGGATCATAAAGTTAAGGCCTTCTTGCTGCTGCTGGTTGTTCTCTAAATAAATCATACCCAACGAACAGGAAACCATTGCCCGTAAGTGCATGGTTATAGGCATGTTTTTTTCAAGGAGTTTGTTGAACCATACTTTACCTTCCTCATATTTTTTTTCTTGTTGCTTTTCCAGGCCAAGCAAATAATAACGGCTTATATAGTCGGTACCACAAAAAGATATAGCCGAATCGGTAAATGTGTTACCGGCTTCAATATAGCTTGGCGTAAAATATTTATCGTTGCTGTAATTAGCCAAATCATAATTACATCTGCCTAAAAAAACATAGTAATCTATTTTAGCCGGATTGTCTAATACCTTTACATCCACTTTATTCAAAAAATAAAAAGCTTCATGAAACATGCCCGACGATAACAAAATGAAAGCCATTTTTACATAACTATAATACTCCCTGGGTTTATTACCCGTAAGTTTACTTACGGCTATCATTTTGTCGACATAAACATAAGCCGAATCAAACTGGTAAGATTTGTATTCGCTGTATAGCTTGTTCCAGGTATAAAAGTTACCATCATAGTCTGTTTTTGATAGCCTGGATTGATATTGTTTCAACTTTCTTATTCTATGCTCTTTATTATTATCATAAACATTTTTTTTGGCTATCTCATTTTTCAACTCATCAATCAAATTGTCTGTAACATTTAATGCAGATACCGAAAAGCTTGTTAATAAAAAAAACAGGCAGAAGTAATATTTCATTTTGTAGATATTCAATAGGTTATACAGTAAAATAGTTAATTAATAACAAGCCCCATTGTCGCAAGTGATGCTTAAAATTAATTTTTATATACCAAATGTTAATTCATAATAAACAGAAACGGTTGATGAATGCTAAAACACACGATTTTTTTATAACAAAGGCCATCGCTTTAAGCATATTACAAAATACGACTTCACAAAAAAACCGTCCCCATCAATCACAAATGACTAAGTTGTTTTTGGTCTTATCATAAAATTTAATTGCTGGTTTATATTTCAAATATATACAATAGTGCAAATGTTATTAACCACCCAACCTATTATGTTTAATTAAATTTGTAAAAAGGTTATGCATAAGTAATTAAAAATTAAGCGAAGTCAATTTTTAATCCACTTTGCGGTGGGTTCGGTTTAAAGTCGGAAAAGCTTCTAAATCAGACCCCGGGATGTAATTTTGCCGTTTGAATTGCTTATGTTTTAAAAATTTAAGGATATGTAGTTTTTATCTCACTACCTTTGAAAAAATAATGTTAATTCTGCTGAATTAAAATGAAACGAAAAACACATTCGTTCGTTTACAATTAACTTTAAAACTGAATCAAAGCTTATAATGATAAAATTATTCGTCGGGGGGTTCCCTTTAGATATGACCGAGCTCGATCTTGTTAAGATGATCAATTTACATGGTGAGGTAGTTACCATTAAAATTGTGCGGGATAAAAAAACAAGGATCTGCAAGGGCTACGCCTTCCTGGAAATGAAAGACCGTGAAGGGGCGGAAAACGCTGTTAATGCATTGGACGGCACTCCAATTGCAGACAGGATTTTAAATGTTAAAATTAATGAAGAAACACCCGTAAAGCCGGTAGCGCCGAAAAGGTTTTTTGGTAATAGTAATAATAACAACTTTAAAAAGCCTGCCGAAACCGTAAGAAACAAAAGGCCAAGGAGAACAACTTAATAATTAAATTAGATTGTAAGCTATTGCGGCATTTTAATTACCCTCAACATCTGAATCAGAAATATATAGCATGATGAATAAGGGTGTTACTAATGTATACGTGCAAATTATTTAGCAACTCCCAATCTCCATAAATGCTATGCCCCTGCCTCATTTTGCGATGCAAATGAAGCAGGGGTACGACCCTTAATTCTGGTTTTTTATTGTGCTAACAGTTCTGTAGGTAACATTGTGTATTAATTTCAACAATTAATCCGCCACATTGTCAATAACACACTGATTGTCAGTGTGAATCAAAGCCAAAAAAAATGTATAATCAGTTTACATTTTTTGTTGAATTTAACCAATTACTCTCCTAAACGGCCGATTACAAGCTCTGGCCGGCAAAACGGCATTTTGATTGTGACAATTCCCTTTTTAGTCATTAGGGAATATGCGAAGGTATACTGTTGTCACAACATACTTTTTTATTAAGTTAGCCTTCTTTGCAATAATTTGTTGCAAACCCTTTGTGGCATGTTCTCAATCTTCCAAGCCAGGTTCAATTGAATATTTAAAGTTTTGTAATGGGCTTAAAAAGATTACTTTAGGAACTGATATATTTAATATCCCGGCTTACAAGTTATCCTATCTTGATGGAGACAACAGCCTTGATGCTGATAGTTGTTTAAAATATGTGTATGATGATGACAACCTGTTAGCTCTTGGTGATGGTATAAAACTCGACCTCATTGGTATTCGTACTTACAAAGGTAAGATTCTTAATATCTACTTGTTTTTCCAAAGAAATGTTGCTTATAAAATATTAGATAATTTTATTAAATCCTATGGTCAGTTTACCGGCAGGCCTGATAATTACAGAGATATATATAATTGGGATTCAAGCAGGGTCAGTTTGTCCTTACAATTTGAATGTAAGGTCGAACTGGGTATAGCCGTTTTTACCTGCAACGAGCTAAAAAGTAAAATAGAAATAGAAAAGCAAAATTCTTTGGTACGGGAAGGCTACCAGACGCTTTCTTTATCTGGCTTTCTGTTTTGATAATTAAGCTTTCATATTCAATTAATAGCAATTTACCATTCCCTAAAACTTTTAGCTGTATTTATTGTCCCCTAACTGTACCTTTTTTTCATTTGGGATAGTATGACAATCAAAAACAATCAGCCTGAAAATAAAACCGCCAAAGAAGAACTTTCCTATATTCAAAAGGTATGGCATACAGTAGCCATTGTTGCACTTTTGGTTGTAGTGATCCTGATTGCGCGTGTTGCCTTCAATGTATTGTTGATGGTGCTTGCCGGAATCCTGATCTCTGTTTATTTTCACGGGTTTGGTGACCTGATTCAACGGAAAACAAATTGGAAGCGCCGCATTTGCATGGCAATTTCCATAGGTGGCACCTTTGCAATATTAGCTGTGCTTTTTTGGATCATGGGCACTAAGATCTCAAACCAGGTGGCTATTTTAAGCGATACACTCCCCCATACTATCAGCAACGCTAAAATAAAAATGGCCGAAACATCAATAGGCAAAAAAATCCTGGAATACCTTTCTGATGATAATTCAGATGCATTAATGACTACAGCAAAATCGTTCTTCAATACAAGTTTTGGTGTTTTGGGCAATCTTTATATCATTTTGTTCCTCGCTATATTTTTCACATCCGATCCTAATTTATATAAAGATGGTTTAATAAAGCTGGTACCAGATAGTAGGAAACCCCTTGCTCACCAAGTAATTGACCGCATCAGCTACGCCCTTAAAGGCTGGTTAAAAGGGATGATGTTAGCTATGATACTGGTTTTTATTTTGCTTTCTATAGGTTTAGGCATCATGAGCATCCCGGTAGCTCTTGTTCTTGCCCTGCTTACCGCGCTACTCAAGCTCATTCCAAACTTTGGTTCACTGGCGGCCATGATCCCCGGAGTGTTACTTGCTTTAACCATAAGTACAAATACAGCAATTATTGTGGCCTTAATTTACATTGTAACGCAAACCGTTGTAAGTAATATTGTAACCCCAATAATTCAGAATAAAATGATTAACCTCCCACCTGCTTTAACCATACTTGCACAGGTACTTATGGGTACTTTATCGGGGGTTTTAGGCATTATCCTGGCAGTACCCTTACTGGCTATTGTTATGATTTTAGTTGATGAGCTATATGTGAAGAAGATGAACGATACTGGCGCTGTATAAAACATTACCCAACAAAAAAATCCCGGACCATTGCCCGGGATCTCTTTTATTATCCAAACGTAAATTTAAATTATACGCCCAGATCTTTCATAATAGAATCTATTTTAGCTTCCAGTTGCTTATCGGTTTCGGCATAAGCCGCTTTGTTAGCCAGCTTACCGTTAACACTGCAATAGAACTTGATTTTGGGTTCGGTACCAGATGGACGGGCAGAAATGATACTCCCATCCGCGGTAATAAACTGCAGAACATCCGATGTTGGCAATTCAATAGCCGATGTGGTATTGGTGTTGAGGTTGGTTTCAATCCTGTTTTCGTAGTCTTTCAAAGTAATAACCTTTGAACCACCCAACGTAGCCGGCGGATTATCCCTGAACTTTTCCATCATAGCTTTAATTTCTTCGGCGCCGGTTTTACCCTTTTTGGTGATCGAGATCAGTTTTTCCTTGTAAAAACCATATTGAACATATGTATCTAACAATGCTTCAAACAGGCTGCTGCCTTTATCTTTATAATAAGCGGTCATTTCGGCAATAAAAGCGCATGATATTATCGCGTCTTTATCCCTTACCAGTTCGCCAATTAAATAACCGTAGCTTTCTTCGCCACCACCAATAAAGGTTTGTTTACCTTCAAACTTAGTCATTAACTCGCCTATGTATTTAAAACCGGTTAAGGTATTATAATAGGTTACGTTTTTGGCTTTGGCTATTTCTTCAATCAGGTTTGAAGTTACAATGGTTTTAACAATGTATTCCTTACCGGTGAGCTTACCTTTTTCTTCCCAGGCGCTTAGCAGGTAATTAATAAGCATACTGCCGGTTTGATTACCGTTTAGCAGGATGAATTCATCATCGGTATTTTTTACGGCGATACCCACACGGTCGGCATCAGGATCAGTTGCCAGTACCAGGTCGGCATCAACTTCCTGCGCCTTTTTAAGCGCAAGTGTTAAAGCTTCCTTTTCTTCGGGATTTGGATAAATTACTGTAGGGAAGTTTCCATCAGGAGTGATTTGCTCATTAACCAATATCACATTCTCAAACCCAAAACGCTCCAACGCCTGTGGCACCAAAGTAATACCGGTACCGTGGATGGGCGAATAAACAATCTTAAGGTCCTTTTGGCGCTGTATAGCTTCTGGTGACACAGAAAGCTTCGTGATCTCGTCTAAATAAAGGTTATCTATCTCCTCGCCTATTTCTTCAATATTGGCATCAACGCGATTAAATTTGATTTCATCAATGCTGGCAATTTTAGCAACCTCGTCCATTACAGCTTTATCATGCGGCGATACAAACTGGCCGCCATCGGCACCATAAGCTTTGTATCCGTTATACTCTTTAGGGTTATGAGAGGCAGTTAACATTACCCCGCTTTTGCAACCAAAATGGCGTACAGCAAAAGAAAGCTCAGGTGTTGGGCGCAACGCTTTAAAGAAATAAACATGAATATCATTTGCCGAAAAAACTTCGGCAGTTATATTCGAGAACAGATTGGCATTGTTGCGGCTATCGTGGGCTATGGCTACTTTAACTTTTTCGCCCGGATATGTTTTTTTAAGGTAATTGGCTAAGCCCTGCGTAGCAGCGCCAATGGTGTATTTATTGATACGGTTTGAGCCCGGCCCCATTGTTCCGCGCAAACCGCCGGTTCCAAACTCCAGGTCGCGGTAAAACGAATCTGTTAACTCGGTATATGCCTTTTTATCAAGTAACGCCTGAATTTCCTGTTTAACATCAGCGTCATAATTTCCCTGAAGCCAGGTATTCACTTTTTGAAGAATAGATGGGTCTAAGTCCTGCATTTTTTAAATAGATTATGGGTAAACATGTAGTGTAACAAATATGATAATAAAATGTGTGTTTAAAAGTGAGATCGAAAAATCTATTGCATTTAAAGCACCGGCATTATTTAACCTGGCTAAATGTAAGATTTTCTTCAATTATCTGTCATTATAAAAAATTACCTTCTTGTTATTTTTTCAATAAATTTCATTCCTGCTGTTTGTAAGTCAAATGTCATCATCAGAAAAAACAAAAGATTTATTTTGGAATGATCGTTTCAGTATAGTTATATTTGATCTGTCAAACAAAAACAACAACAATAAAAAATAAAACAATGAGTAATTTAACAAACAAAGTTGCCGTAGTTACAGGTGGTAATAGCGGTATTGGATATGCAACTGCCAAAGAATTAGCATCAAAAGGTGCCCGCGTGGTTATTAGCGGCAGGAACGCCGCAACAGTAGGCAAAGCAGCGGCAGAACTTGGTGTAACCGGCATCGTATCCGACCAGGCAATGTTAAACCAGATTGATAATCTTGTAGCCGAAGTTAAAAACCAGTTTGGTAAAGTGGATATTCTTTTCCTGAATGCCGGGGTAGCCCTTTTTAGCCCACTCGCATCTGCAACCGAAGAGCACTATGATACCATGATGAATTTAAATGTTAAAGGCGTTTACTTCACTGTTCAAAAATTCCTGCCCATTATTAATGATGGCGGTTCAATTATATTTAACGCATCGGTAAATGCAGCGTTAGGCGCACCGGATAGCAGTGTATACGCAGCAAGCAAAGCAGCCCTCCTGTCATTCACCAAAGTATTTGCCCGCGAGCTTGCTTCCCGCAAAATACGTGTTAATTCTGTATCTCCGGGCCCGGTTGAAACCCCACTATATGGTAAACTTGGTTTAACTGAAGAAGAAGTTAATGGATTTGGTACAGTGTTGAGCCAAAGGGTACTATTAAACCGTTTTGGTAAATCAGAAGAAATAGCCAACGCAGTAAGGTTCTTAGCCTCAGACGATGCATCATTTATTACCGGTACCGAACTTACAGTCGATGGCGGTTTAACCGTAAATGCTATTATATATTAATCAGGCAGCTTAATAAAGCTTTAGTTTTTTACTCCTATTTGGAACGATTATTTCAAATAGGTAATTTTACATAGGAGGAATTTATTATGGCCAGGAAAAAAGAATTTGATGAAGATAAGTTGCTCGATAAAGCCGTTAATTTATTTTGGGATAAGGGCTATCATGCCACATCAGCGCAGGATCTGGTAGATGGGTTGGGAATAAACCGTTCAAGCCTTTACAATACCTATACCGATAAAAAAACGCTTTTTACAAAATCATTAAGGCAATACCAGTCAAAAAATACAAATGCAGTACTTTCGATGCTGAAAAATGCCGGTAATGCCGAAGAAGCAATAACACAGCTTCTGTATGCTGTTATTAAGGAAAGCGAAGAAGACACACTTGCAAAGGGCTGCTTTATGGTGAATACTGCTGTTGAGCTATCCAGCCACGATAAAGAAATTGGTGAGTTGGTGAATAAGAATAACCTGAGCGTGGAAGATGCGCTGGCCCAAATAATAGAAAAAGGCCAGCACGACAGACAATTTAAAACAACAACTAATTCAAGGGCCTTGGCAAGATTTATTTTTAGCACCATCGGCGGTCTACGAGTGTCGGCACGGGCGGGAGCCGGCAGGGAGGTATTGGAAGATATTGTGACGGTGGCTTTGTCTGCCTTACATTAAGTTTGATGAATTGGCAGTTAGCTTGTAGCCTTCCGTATTAAGCCTTTAGCTTTTATATTACCTTTGCAGCCGATGGATTATTTTAAAAAGCTGCTCGATCTGCTGAACAAAGAAAAAGAAGAAGACCGTAGTGCTTACCTCAAACTAACAGAAAATACCTCGGCAGCCGATCGCCGTGCGCAGGGTCTCAGCTGGTACCCTATCGCTATCAGGAATACAGAACCCGGCCGGGGCGATTATATTAGTGTAGAGGCAGAACGTACCACACACCAGGATCTATCGCATCAGCTTAGGTTTGGTGTACCGGCTGCTTTATTTTCCAACCACGATCCTAAAAAAGACCGCGTAGAAGGCATCATAACCTACCAGGCCGGCAACAGGCTCAAGATCACTTTATATGCTGATGAGCTGCCCGACTGGAGTCGTGATGGCAAACTTGGGATCGACCTGTTATTTGATAACAACAGTTATGATGAGATGCTGAAAGCCATTAAACAGGCATCAGCATTAAACGAAAAACCGAAAGAAGGCAGGTTGGTGAATATACTTACCGGCAAAGTTCCTGCTGCTTTTGCCCCGGTTAATATACCTGTTCCTATATCCCGTTTAAACGTTTCACAGTTAGCTGCCGTAAATAAAATTGTTGCGGCGCAGGACTTGGCTATTGTTCACGGTCCGCCGGGCACGGGTAAAACAACAACATTGGTTCAGGCTATCAACTTAATGGTAAAACAAACTCAAAAACAAATACTGGTAGTTGCAGCCAGCAATACCGCTGTTGACCTCTTGAGCGAGAAACTTGCAGATGAAGGCCTAAACGTTTTAAGGATAGGCAATCCAAACCGTGTTTCAGAAAAACTGGTGGCCTTAACACTCGATAGCAAAATGACCGGACATGCGGATAATAAATTGATCCGCACCCTGAAAAAGCAAGCCGGCGCATACAAGGATATGGCCCATAAGTACAAGCGCAGTTTTGGCAAAGCAGAGCGCGATCAGCGTAAAGCACTTTTTAATGAGGCTCATAAGATCATGAAGGACGTAGCCCTTACCGAGCAACATATTATTGATGACCTGGTAAGCAAAGCGCAGGTGATTACTGCTACACTGGTTGGCTCCAATCATTATACCATTCGCGACGTAAAATTTGATACCGTTGTAATAGATGAGGCCGGCCAGGCCCTTGAACCGGCTTGCTGGATCCCTATCCTGAAAGCTCAAAAGGTAATATTAGCGGGCGACCATTTACAGCTTCCTCCTACTATTAAATCACCCGAAGCTGCCAAGGCAGGCTTGAGTACTACCCTGCTCGAAAAATGCGTAGCCCTTCATCCTGAAGCTGTGGTTTTATTAGATGAGCAATACCGCATGAACGAAGCTATTATGGGCTTTTCATCAAGAGAGTTTTATGAGGATAAGTTAAAGGCGCATGCTTCGGTAGCTAACCGTTTACTTTTTAATGGCGATATGCCGGTTACTTTTATTGATACGGCCGGCGCCGGTTTTGAAGAACAGCAGGCAGGTACCAGCACTTTTAATCCCGATGAAGCGGCATTGTTATTTAAACATTTAAACAGATTGGTAACAGCAATCGACCCGACAGAAAAGTTCCCGTCTATAGCCATCATATCTCCTTATAAAGAACAGATCAGGGTGCTGAACGATCAGTTACTTAATAACCCGGATTTATTGACCTTTATAGAAAACATTTCGGTAAACACCATCGATAGTTTCCAGGGACAGGAACGGGATGTGGTTTACATCAGTCTTACCCGCAGCAATGCCGGGGGCGAGATTGGTTTCTTATCGGATATCCGCAGGATGAATGTGGCTATGACCAGGGCCCGCAAAAAGCTGGTTGTTATTGGCGATAGCGCGACTCTTACCAGGTTGAAATTTTACGCCGATTTTATTGATCATGCCGAAAAACTGGGTGGGTATCAAAGCGCCTGGGAATATGCGGAGGATTAAAAAATGTCGCATATCGCCCTCAGGTAGTCGCTTACGCACATCTTCAATATTAATTACGATGAGTATTTTTACGAAAAACAATACAAGCTGCTTCTGTTTCAAATAGCCTGTTGACAATAGCATTGTAAGTAAAATTAACCAAGAAATATGATCAAAATTGGCCGCCCTAATATTGAGGATGCACCTTCGTGGTATCCATATTTTTTTAATTTAGTTAAAGGCGATGAGCTGATCGGGGCTTTGCAAAGCAACAAACAGCAAATGCTCGACCTGATCAACTCGATCCCGTCAACAGCAGAAAACCATAGATACGCCGAAGATAAATGGACAGCGAAACAGGTTTTCATTCACCTTGCCGATGACGAACGATACTTTGCCTACAAGGCTTTTTGTTGTTCAAGGCAGGTAGATGTATACCTGGAAGTTCCGCAAGGCGAAGATTACAACCGGGATTTTAATGCAACCAACCGAACATTAAATGATATAGCCGAAGAATTAATAACGATCAGGGAAGCTACTATCAGCCTTTTTAAGCACATGACCGATGCGATGCTGGATTTCAAATTTGACGGGGTGCCGGTTTATACAGCAAGAAGTTTAGGTTGGATGGCTGTTGGGCATAATATCCATCATTGCAATCTTTTAAGGGAAAAGTATCTTGGATAAGGGGCGCGGCTGGACAAACGTACCCATTCCGGCGGAACACCCATATCGCTTATAATGTCAGTAATATATCAAATGTAAAAGGCTTTAAATGGGATAGCCGGTAGCTATCCCATGTATTTTAATATGGTTTATTTAAACCGCGTCTGACAGTGAGCTAAATGTAAAATCCCTGATCTTTAGCGGTGGTATCAGGTAGCTGCGGTAACTCTCAACACTGATGCTGCGTTCCTGCTTACCAAGGGCTTCCAGGTTATTCAGCATAATAACCGGGCTTTCATTAAAGCGGAAGTTTTTAACCGGGAACTTGATTTTACCATTCTCGATATAAAACGTACCGTCGCGGGTAAGCCCGGTTAGCAATAATGACTGTGGATCAACCATACGGATGTACCACAGGCGAGAAACCAATATCCCTCTTTCGGTGCTTTTGATCAGATCCTCAATACTGGCATCGCCACCATCCATAATGATATTACCAGGACCGGGCATTGGCTTTACGCCCTTTTTATCGGCCCAATAACGCGAATAGCTCAGGTTTTTAACTACGCCCTTATCTATCCACATTGTTTTTTCACGGGGCAAACCTTCGCCGCTCCAGGTTGATGAAGGCAGATCAGGATTAAACGGATCGGAGTAAATATTTACTTTTGGGTCTACCAGTTGCTCACCCAGTCGGGTACCTCCACCCTTCTTACTTAAAAAGCTGCGACCTTCCTCGGCACTTCGGGCATCAAAGCGAAACATGTTCTCCAGCATATAAGTAGCCGCAACCGGTTCCAGTATCACAGTATATTTTCCGGGCTCAATGGCTTTGGCTCCGGATGAACTTAAACATTTGCCGGCCGCAACTTTGGTAGCGGTAAATGTATCCAGCTTATTTACATCTGTAAACCCTTTTGCGGCATAACCCGAAGCAGTACCTGCCTCGTTGCGTGTAGTTACCGAAAAAGTAACATCGTTGCCTTTATTATAAGCAAATAAACCCTTTGAATTCATCATCGCGTTAAAACTGGTTGAATTTTCAAGGAAACCAGCTGCGGTAAGTTTAGCTTCTTTGGTAACCGATAGGCTTTTAGCCACCAGTCCGGCACGGCTATCGGGTGTCATCCCGGCTGTATTTGCATTGTAAGTAACAGAATCCGGAAAATCATGCGGACCCAACATCGGCATGTATTCCGGGTTAGCAGGTGCTAACTGTGCAAGTTCTTCAGACCGGCGCACTACTCTTTCCAACGCGGCATCATCAAACTCATCGATGGTGGTAGTACCTGCTTTTTTCCCAAAAACAGACGTTACAGATAGCCCGATAGTACTGATATCGCCTGCCGTAGATACAGCGTTTAACGCATAACGGATATTACCACCTTCGCTTCCATTTACACTCACCTCGCACTCTTCGGCTTTTGAATAGGCAAGCACTTTCTTTAATAAAGCCTGTGCTTCTTCTTTATTTAATATTGGCATAATTCAGTTATCCGATCTTTCTTTTAGTGTTGATTACATTAACTCCCTTAAACAGCGCGGTTGAAGCGCCATGCGATACCGCGCTTGATTGCGCCGGCTGACCTTTACCATCATTAAAAGCACCGCCTAAACGATAATCCCGCTCGTCGCAAACTTGAGCACAAGAGTTCCAGAATTCCTGTGTATTGGCCTGGTAAGCCACATCATTAAGCATCCCCGCTATTTTACCATCTTTTATCTCGTAAAATAGCTGACCTCCAAACTGGAAGTTATAGCGCTGCTGATCGATAGAGAAAGAACCATCGCCTATGATGTAAACGCCTTTTTCCACATTTTTGATCATTTCGTCGACACTCAAAGGCGTTTTTCCTGGCTGCAGGGAAACATTCGGCATGCGTTGAAATTGTACATCCTGCCAGCTTTGAGAGTAGCAACATCCCTGTGACTCATTTAAACCTATAATATGTGCCTGGTCGCGGATGGCCTGGTAATTTACCAGCACACCATCTTTAATGATATCCCATTTTTTACATTTAACGCCTTCATCATCATAACCTACCGCGCCTAAAGAGCCTACCTGGGTTTTATCGCCCACTATATTTACGGCCTTGCTGCCGAAGTTAAACTTGCCCGATTTCCATTTATCCAATGTAAGGAAGCTGGTACCGGCAAAATTTGCCTCGTAACCTAAAACACGGTCAAGTTCGGTGGGGTGGCCAACAGATTCGTGGATAGTTAACCACAAGTGCGATGGGTCGAGCACCAGGTCGTATTTGCCCGGCTCTACCGATTTTGCCTTCAGCTTATCGCCAGCCTGTTTGGTTGCAAATTTCATATCCTCAATCATATCATAGCGCTTTTTGTATCGGGTGGTAATGCCCAAAACTTTTTCGCTATCCAGCGGATCAAGGTACTCATAACCCATACCAACCGGTGAGCTTAGGGATCTGCGGGTTTCAAATGATCCGGCTGTTGGGTCTATTTTGGTAACATTAAAACTTGGGTAAAGCCGGTGCACATCCTGGTCGATATAAGAACCATCCGTTGATGCAAAATACTTTTGTTCATTAACCGCAAACATAATGGAGTTTACAAAATTGGCCCCGCCTGCCATTGCCACACCATTTGCATTTAATAACAGATCAACCTTTTCTTTGATAGGTACTTCAAAAGCATTCTTTGTTAACGGTGTTTTCCAGCTTACTTCGCCATAACCTTTTTGTGGAGCAAGCTGTACCGGCGCCCCGCCAATCTTAGCATTGGCTTTAGCTACCGCCACTGCTTTTAAAGCGGTTTTAGCCATGCCTTCTTTGGTTACATCATTGGTAGCGGCAAAGCCCCAGCATCCGTTTGCAATAACCCTGATGCCTATGCCGTACGATTCGGTATTGGCCACGTTGATAACCTTGTTTTCGCGGGTAACCACAAACTGGTTAAGGTAACGGCCAATACGCACATCGGCATACGTTGCCCCATTTGATTTGGCAGTGTTTAAAGCTACATCTGCAAGTTCTTTTTTAATCTTTACATCAACGCTTTCCAGCGCCTGCGAAGGATCAATAGTTTTACCAAGTGCATTTATACCGGGCAGTACTAACGCACTTGCACCCATGCCCGTTAAATAAATAAAGTCACGTCTTCTCAAAGTATATTCCTCCTTTTTAGTAGTTGTATTTTATAGTTACAGAAACTTAGCCTCCACCCACAAAAACACACAGGCTATTATTAGCAAAACATAAAAATATATTTTACTTACAGCAATAGTGGCTTTTTCATGTATCTGTTTCGTTACATTAGTATTAATCCCGTTTTGAACGGTGTATGCCTTTGTATCAGCTTGCTTTTTTATCGCCCGGATGCTCTTCCATTCATCACTTTTAAATACATAAAACCAATTTAAAAGGCCATTAACCTGCTTTGCTGACTGCCAGCCTGGACTTTTAGGCCAATAAGTAGTTTTCCATTGAAAGGGTATCAGATCATTTTGTTGCGGAGCTACTACGGCCTCACCTATTTTAATTGCCGACGGATTTACCGCGCTTTCCAACTGCAACTGGACAGGGTTTGATAACGAAGGTATTGCCGATAGTACATTCCAGGTTTCGGTTACAGGAGTTTTTCGCGCCGCTTTGATAATCAATAACGACCATAAGTTTGAATAATCAGTTTTATTGCCATTCAGCATCCAGCTAAATGTGTTATTTAAAGGTGTAAATACAAGTTTCCCGGCACCGGCTAATGTTCTACCCGCTAAAATATGACCATGCTCATCGCTTACTAAGGGCTGCATATTATTTTGATTATCAAGGTAAATTAAACCAGCACTTAATTTGGCAGATTTTTGGGTTTTACCTTGCAACATAAGGGATACCGGCATAGGATCTTTTACAGCTAACCGATCTGAAGGAAAATCGCGCTGTAGCCACGAATTTGAACGTAAAGTACTATCGGCCCTAACAATCACGCCCAAACCATTTTGGGTTACCTCGTGCTGTAATGCAACAGTCTCTGCTCCACTTAACGTCTTTAATACCGATAGATCGCCTATCAATACATCAAACTTATCAAGCACCGAAGCAGAAAGATGATCGAGCGGGAACTGCTCCAGGTTGATAAACTCTTTGTTGAATTTATTTTTGCTGATAGCAGAACGAACAGCAATGGCATGCCCTTGCCCGGCTAACCAGTTTTTTAAAAACCTGGTTTCAAAATCGGGCGATGCGGTTAGCATCAGCACTTTTAAAGGTTTTGCCGGTTCAATTTGCACAGGGATAATTTCCTTTGCAATAGTATCATCCGCTCCTGCAATTGCCAGTAAATTATAGATATTCCTGCCTGTATTTTTAGGGATAGTACTTAGATTAAACCCCGCGGTAGCTTCCGCCCCTATAACCATCGAATCTAACCCGGTACTTAAACCTTTCAATATAAGTTTTATCTTTTTTGCAGATACATTTTTAAAACTCCCCCGGATAGTTAACTCATCACCCACCCTTAATTTCTCATTCCAACTTATGGCGGTAATCCCCTCATTAATTGGCTCCGGATTAAATATAACCGGTAAATGACCTAATTGCTGCAGATCTTCTTTATCTAAGCCATTGCCTAAAATACGTAATTGAGTTATATTAGAATCATTGGCTAAATCATCAGCGCTATTTAGCAAAACAGCCCTGCGAATCTCCTTGCCTATGCTTTTATCCAAAGTAAAGAGCCCTTCTTTATTATAACTGCTTAAACTATCTGTATTGAAACCATCCGTTAGTAAAATAGCTTCAACCCTATCCCGTCTGTTTGTATCAGCCTGGTAAGTTAACGGTAACACAATGCAAGCCAGCGCAACTATCACTACAATAACCGCTGTAATACGCAGAAATAAATGTGCTTTATTAAAACGGGTATACTCCTTCCATACTGCAAAAGCTGCCAGTAAAATGCAAATGACGATAACAATGGTGCTCCAGTTCATTTGCAAATTAGCGGTTTAAACGGTTAAGGTTTTTATAATACTGCTGTGATAAACCCATATCTACAGTGCCTTGCATTGAAACCGGCGTTTTCTGAACCGGTAATAAGGTTTTTTGAATCGCCCTTTCAACCAAAGCTATATCATACAATTTAACACTTGCCTGTTTGGACAAGATCCGGCGCATAGCATTTAAGGCCGATAAATAAATACCGGGCTGTGCCGATGCTCTTAAGCTCAGTTGCTGGTTAGCCATGGCCAATATATGCTCATCGATGCTGCTAATTTGCTGTTTAACTTTTAGCTGCTCCAATATTGCCACAGCTTGTTTCAGGTTTTCAAACTCATCTGTTCCCGGTTTAACATTCTGCTTATATAGCGGTTGGTTAATTTTCGACAGATCGCCACTTAGCCGCTTCTCTAATTTTAGCGGCGGGGGATTATAGGAAGTTTTGGCTACATACATTCTTGATTTTTGCTGTAAATCTTTTAATAAGCGCAATGCCTTGTACTCAAATGGTAGCGCATCCTGTGGTTTATACAGCCGTAGTTGCAGTTCGGCTTTCCACATTTCGGTTAAGGTTGCTTTTAGTTGTTTTTTTAATTCGGGATCAAAAAACTGGGCATCCTCGGCATTATCGTGCTTATCGGTATACTTATCTAATATAACAGCTGCATTCCCGTAGTTGTTAATATCGCCAACAGGGTCGTTCTTCTCATCAGCAGGATTGATATCTGATTCAGATTCTTCACCCAGGAACTTTCCATAACGCAGGCGTAACAGCTTTTGATCTACCCCAAGATCATTACTTCTATTGTTAAACTTTTCGGTAGTAATACTATCCTTGTCTTTTAATAGCTTTTCTGTGTCGAGAATGATCTGCCGCTCGCTTCTGAAAAATTCAGGCTTTTGATTTACACCGCTAAGCATACCATCCATACTTAACAATTGGGCAGTATCCTGTATGGATACAGTGTACACATCGGTTCGGCTTTGCTGCCTGTGTGTATCTGTTGCCTGTATGTAAAAGTAAAGCTCATCGCCTGGTTCCATATTTAAAGCCGGCAGGTTAACCAGCTTTTGGAGGTTGTATTGAGGCTGATGTCCACTGAAAGAAGTTGAAAAATCGAGCTTATATTCTTTAAACTTAACAGCCTCGCCGCTACCCTTTGCTAGTGTAGCGAAAATGAGGGCATTGCCCACCCCATAGTCATCGTTTATCGAGGCATCTATGTTTACTTTTTGGGCCTCACCTGCATCTATGTAGGTGTATTGCTTAGGTGACTTTATCCGGATAACCGGCGGCTGATCTGTTATAATCTGCACCTGGTACAGATCGGAAAGCTTACCATCCACATTAACCTGGTAAAAACCGGGTTTGTTAATTTGCTTTTGGGTTTCCCACCGGGTTTTATCGGCGTTTAAACTTTTTAATGTGATAACCTCTTTATCATTAAACAAAAACGATACTCGCTTTACAGCTATATTAGTTGATATTCTCCAGGTTATGGTCGCACCATCTTCCACATTTAAAGTGAACTTATCCTGGCTTCGGTTGGGTTTGCCAGTATAGCCCGGCGGTTTAATTAGCACTTCAACAGCAGAAATTTGCGGTAATACCTTTTCAGAGGCAGCAGCTTTTTCTGTTGAAGAACCTTTTGCAGTTATAATGCTGTTTGATTTGGCCGATTTGTTTATTAACCAAACCATCCCCAAAGCGAAAACCATTAACAATGAAGCAAATTTAATCCGTTTAAAAAACGAATTGTGCCATTGGGGAATATCTTTTAAATGAGTTTCAACCTTTTGTAACTGTAAGGTTTCCAGCATATTCAATTCGCCAGATGATTTCAAAACCAGTCCGCAGCTTTCTTCAAGTTCGGGATATTGTTGATCAAGAAAGTTGGATATGGAAGTGGTTTTGGTTGTCCATGATTTATGGATAAATAGTAAAACCAAGAGGCTTACTACAAATATAGGCATTATCCAAAGAATTTGTACCCCCAAAGTATAACTTAGTAAAACAAATACGATTAGCGATATAGCGGCAGCAAAAAGCACATCGGCAAGTAGCTGATAACTAATATACCACCTGCGTATCGTGTTTATTTTATTTATGCCTGCTTGGTTACTCATTCTTTAATACCAGCTTATTTTTATGGGCCAACCATCTTTCAACAAAGAATATGGCAACCAGTACCAGCCAGAAATAGTGTGACAGATCTGTTTGCACAGTTACCTTGTTATTATCTACGTTTTTTGCCGACGAAATTATATCTGGCATCATTTGCTGATGATCTACTTTTGCCAGATTATGCTCATTTACCAATTCATTATCAGCGTTATATAAAATAAAATTCAATAACAGCTTCGGAAAACTATCACTCCAAACCAGGTCATTCCAGGCAGGGTTGAAGCGGGAATAAAAGTGGTATTGGATTGTTTTTTTACTTTGTTCCTGCGTTAAAATTGGGTTGCCATAACCATCAACCCAAATTGATTGGCCGCTTAGCGTTTCATTTTTAACCAGTTTATAAATTGCCGGGGCTCCCTCTTGTTCTGCTAAAGCAAAACTGCTCATGGTTTTAATAGACGAGGATTCGGTACTTATTTTACCTTGTTGATAATCTAATACATACGCCGATTTCTTCAGGGTATTTGTATCGATAGGTTTACCGGATAACCAAAAAATCCAAGCCTGTTTTGCGGGTATCTGCCCAGGGCCACTATATTGCTTAATAACAATTTTACGTTGGGTAAAATTGGCAACAGCCTGTAAGGCAGCATTTAAATATGATGCATCTGCACTATATCTGTCGTTATAAATAGCTATCCATAAGGTAGTTGTATCAATTGGCGTAAGTTTTCCCGGAGCGCTTTTTAGACTGACAACCGGCTTGCCATGATTAACATCCACAGTAAACGGAGATTTTGGATCACCTTCTGATTGGATAATATAGCTTGTAAAATAAGTGCCAGATGGCCTGCTGTTTCCCTCAACAACTTTGATGGAATTATTATTGGTGAACCAGGCGCTTTGAATCCAGGTATTCACCGAATCGGCAGCTGTATACGTTTGCCAATGAAGGTTGAGTGATACAGACGGTCTGCTGCCGGTAAAGTGCTTTACCTGGTTTGGGGTGAGCAAATAAACCGGAACGGTTGCGGGCAGCTTTTTGTTTAATTTTGCCACCAGGTTCCAGTAATTTTCAGCACCGGGTTTACCACCTAACAAACTATCGTTCAGCGCTTTATTTAGTTCAAATTTATCGAAGTTTGTATTAAAAAAATGAAATTCAAAACCAATTTTATATAAAGAATCTAAAGAAATATTGAACTTTGTATAGGTTTCTTTCAGATTCTCCCTGGGAATGAGTACCCACCCTTTGGCTTTGGTTAACGCCTGGTAACGTTGCCAAAAGGGAGCCGCTAATAAAAATGCCAGGATCATCAAAAACAGGCATCGCAATATAAATAGCAACACATTATTCAGCTTAAAACTCCGGCTGCTCTTTTGCGCTGCCGCGGTTACCAGGGCGATACTCCCGACCTTTAAAGTTTTTCCCGGCCTTATATTCCACAGGTGTATCACTACCGGGATACTTATCGCGGCAATGGCAAACAACCATATGGAATTTAAAAACTGCATTTATAAAATGAGTATTACTTTATAGCTTTATAAACCATAGCGATTGGTTTGAAACCCATTGCTATGGTTTATAATTTAAAATTTGCTTTTATTTCGTTGTGTTAAAAAATCGCGCAGTGCTTCATCTAACGGCTGCGCGGTACTGAGCATCCGGTAATAAACATGCTTACCTAATAATTGCATCCTGATACCCTCTAAATGTGCCTTCAGCTTTTCTTTATACTCAACTTCCTGCTGTGCATTTATTTCGATAGTTTCCCCGGTTTCCAAATCTTCCAGTGTAGCAAATCCTCCAAAATTAAAATCAAGTTCGTTTTGGCCCATAAGGTGGAAAACTACTACCTCATGTTTAAGGGCTGATAATGAATCTAATAATTTACTGATTTCGCCTTCCCGCTGATACATATCAGTAATAAACACCAGCAATTCCTTACGGCCATCTCCGGCGAATAGTTGCTTATAGTGAATAGCTTGTGTAAAAGTACCGGCTGGCTTCACCTGTTGTAAATGATAAAACAGGCGCTGTAAATGCTGCGGATCTGGTTTGGAAGCTAATGAAAACAATCCACCATCCTGGAAAACGTATAAACCAACTGAATCACCCTGTAAATTCGACAACCAGGCCAATGACGCAGCCAGGAAACGTGCATAGTCTATCTTTTTGATGCCATTGTCATCATGATTCATAGATGCACTGGCATCTACCAGGAACCTTACCGAAATACTGGTTTCAATTTCTGATTCGCGGATATAATACCTGTCACTTCGGGCAAACATACGCCAGTCCAGCCAACGCAGGTCATCACCGGGCTGATAACTGCGGTACTGGCTAAATTCCAGTCCGGGTCCTTTCACTTTGCTTTTATTAAAACCATTCATAAAGCCATCAATAACCGTTTTCGCCAGTAATGGCAAATCCTTAATGGTCATTAATACTTTAGGATCAAGCTGCATTTTTTGATTTCGGATATCGGATGTTCGATTTCGGATTTATTTTTGTCTGAACAGGTATTACCAAGCCAACGTCATTGCTTCGTTCCTACCCATAACATATTTGCAAAATAAGCCTTTTGTCATGCTGAAAGGAGTGAAGCATCTATTATTCGCCGTGCTTCTTCGCCCTGTATAGTCTGCGAATAGATCCTTCACTGCGTTCAGGATGACAAACCTTTTAAAACGTCTTTCCCTTTCTATGACTTGTATTAAAGCGCCTTCGGCCGGGTTATTGTTGTTATCAGCTCGGCCGTCACTTTATCTGATGTTATATTCTCGGCTTCGGCCTTAAAATTCATCAGGATGCGGTGCCTTAAAACAGCCGGGGCCATGGCGTGAATATCTTCCATCAAAACCGAATACCTGCCTTTTAACAATGCTCGTGCCTTTGCCGTTAATATCAGTGCCTGCCCTGCCCTTGGGCCTGCGCCCCAGCGCACCCATTCTTTTATATAGTTTACCGTTGTAGTATCGGGGCGCGTAGCGCGGATCAACTGGCTAACATATTTTACCAGGTCTTCGCTTATGGTTACCTGCCTCACCAATGCCTGGGCCTGTATAATTTCTTCGGCAGTAATTACAGCTTTAACATCCGCCTTTTTTATACCCGTGGTTCTATTCAATACTTCAAATTCTTCCTGCTCGGTTGGGTAGCCAATTTTTATCAGTAATAAAAAACGGTCCAACTGGGCTTCCGGCAAGGGGTAAGTGCCCGCCTGCTCAATAGGATTTTGAGTTGCAAGAATAAAAAATGGTTTATCTAAGGGGTAAGTTTGCCCGCCATAGGTTACTTCAAACTCCTGCATGGCTTCTAACAAGGCAGCCTGCGTTTTGGGTGGGGTGCGGTTAATTTCATCGGCCAGTATAATATTGGCAAACAGCGGTCCTTTATTAAATTTAAAGAAGCGTTTGCCGGTAGCATGGTCTTCTTCCAATATTTCGGTACCAATGATATCCGTTGGCATCAGATCGGGGGTAAACTGGATCCGCCTGAACGCCAGGTGCAGCGCCTGCGACATGGTTTTTACAATGAGTGTTTTGGCCAGGCCAGGTACACCCTCCAATAAACAATGCCCTCCGGCTAAAAAAGCAACCAGCAGCTCATCCAATATGGCATCCTGCCCCACAATTACCTTTTGTATCTCGCTTTTTAACTGCGGTAACCTGGCAAGCAGAGCTTTTATATTATTTTCGGTCAGTTCCAACTTTTAATACGTATTTAAAGTACTGTCACAATATATTACCCTTTTGAGTAATTACCATTATTTTTTATTAAAAATTAAATAAAGTATCTAAAACTTTACAAACTAAGCAAACAAAAGTAATTTCAGCATAAAATATTGTACTACTTTTAAGCTTTTTAAACAAAATGGCATTCAGCGGAAAATTTACGTTTACCAGGTTAAGTTACCATTCCGGCGATTGGGATACCGATCAGCGCATGCCATCAAACCTGCTTAACTCTTTACTGGAATATACTACCGTCCCCATCGAACAGCAGGAAAAAGTAATTCCACTAAGCAGCGATGATATATTTCAATACCCGTTTTGCTATTTAAGCGGCCATAAACTGGTGCAATTTGATACCAGGGAAAGGGCGAACTTTAAAAAATATACGGAGAACGGCGGTTTCATATTTGTTGATGATTGCAACCATGACATCGACGGGCTGTTTGCCAAATCATTCGAGGCGCAAATGACAGCCCTCTTTGGCCCGGCAGCGCTGAAAAAGATCCCCAATAACCATAAAATATATCACTCCTTCTTCTCTTTTGACAAAGGCCCGCCTACAACAAGCTTTGAGCTTAACGGCTGGGGCGATGACCTTGTACACGATTATCTTAAAGCCATTGAAATTAACGGCCGTATAGCCGTTTTATACAGCAGTAAAGATTATGGCTGCGAATGGGATTATGATTTCAGGAACAAACGCTTCCTGGCAGAAGATAATACCAAATTCGGGGTGAATATTATTATGTATGCGCTGAATTATTGATACTTATAACCCGCTAAAACTGATGTTGTAAGGAAAATTGGCCGGTAATTACCCACTTATTATTTTGAGCCGCAGATGTAATAAATAAATTATATTTTTTATCCTGCATAAAATTCAAACCTGACTCATTATATTTAGGACTTAATACTGACTGACCTTGAAAAGAAAAGATTTCCTATACCTCACCGGAATGGGCATTAGTGCATCCATGCTTAGCAGGATCCCTGTTTTCGGTTCGCCCGTTTTACCCGGACAGGATCTGAGCCCGGTAGACGTGGCATTGAAAAAACGAATGGCTGATGTGGCATTAAATGCGGCCCGATCTAAGGGTGCAACTTATACCGATGTACGCATAGGCCGGTACCTTAACCAGTTTGTAGTTACCCGCGAAAACAAAGTAGAAAATATAGTTGATACCCAATCATACGGAATGGGGATTCGCGTTATTGCCAACGGTTGCTGGGGCTTTGCCGCTACAGACAAGCTGGATAATGATAGCATAGCCAAAGCTACCGAGCTTGCTGTAGCTATAGCTAAGGAGAATGCCCGCATCCAAACAGACCCGGTGCAATTGATAGCCCAAAAAGGCCAGGGAGAAGTAAGCTGGAAAACACCAATAGAACGCAATGCTTTTGAGGTGCCCATGAAGGAAAAAACCGACCTGTTGCTTTCTGTAAATGACGCAGCCATGAAAGGCGGCGCCAATTATGTAAACTCCATACTATTTTTGGTTAACGAGCAAAAATACTTTGCCTCTACAGATGGTTCCTACATCGATCAGGATATCCACAGAATTTGGCCTACTTTCGCGGTTACCAAAATAGATTCAAAAACCGGCAAGTTTGAAACCCGCCAGGCGTTAAGCGCACCGCGTGGTATGGGTTATGAGTATTTGATCCCCCGTGAAAGCGACAAGATAAAGGGCGTAACCACCTTATACCGTGATCGCTATGATATGATTGAGGATGCACGGGCTGCTGCTACCCAGGCAGAGCAGAAATTGAAAGCAAAATCGGTTGAAGCCGGTAAGTATGATCTGGTGCTTGATCCAAGTCACTTATGGTTAACTATCCACGAATCTGTTGGTCACCCTACTGAGCTCGACCGCGTTTTAGGTTACGAGGCCAACTTTGCAGGCACAAGTTTTCTCACTCTAGATAAATGGCAATCGGGCAAGTTCAATTTCGGCAGTAAAAATGTAAATATTGTTGCCGATAAAACACAACCCGGCTCACTGGGGGCTGTTGGTTATGATGATGAGGGTGTTGAGGCCAAAAAATGGGATGTGATTAAAGATGGCACCCTTGTTAACTACCAGGCTATTCGCGACCAGGCGCATATTATCGGCTTAAAAGAATCGCAGGGATGCTGCTACTCCCAAAGCTGGCAGGATGTACAGTTTCAGCGTATGCCCAATATCTCTTTGCAGCCGGGTAAAACCCCAATGGGTTTAAATGATATGATCAAAAATGTAGAAAAAGGTATTTATATTATTGGCGACAGCTCTTTCTCTATTGATCAGCAGCGCTACAACTTTCAGTTTAGCGGCCAGCTTTATTTCGAGATTAAGAACGGTAAAATAGCAGGTATGTTGAATGATGTAGCCTATCAATCAAACACGCAGGAGTTCTGGAATTCATGCGCGGCCGTTTGCGATCAGAAAGATTACCGGTTAGGCGGATCTTTCTTTGATGGTAAGGGCCAGCCTATGCAGGCCAGCGCCGTATCTCATGGTTCATCAACTGCCCTGTTCAAAGGGGTTAACGTTATTAACACAGCAAGAAAAATTTAAAATACTATGGCCATATTAAGTGAAGATGAATGCCGCGCAATATTAAAAAAAGCGCTCAGCTACTCTAAAGCCAATGAATGTGAAATTAATTTTGGCGGATCAGACTCCGGCAATATCAGATATGCCCGTAATACCGTTTCAACCAGCGGTGCCCTTAGTCAAACCAGTATGATTATCTCATCGGCATTTGGTAAAAAACTGGGGGTGGTTACCACTAATGAATATGATGATGCCTCGGTTGAAAAAGCTGTACGCCTGTCAGAAGAACTGGCACAGCTGGCACCTGAAAACCCTGAGTTTGTATCCTTTTTAGGGCCGCAAACTTATGCGCCACGTTCAAAAACCTTTGTGCCCGAAACAGCTGGCGTTACCCCGGCTCAGCGTACGGATATGGTTGATGCGAGCCTAAAAATAGCCAAAGACAATAAATTGATAGCTGCCGGTTTTTTGCAGAACAGTGCAGGCTTTAATTCTATGATGAATTCGCATGGGCTTTTTGCTTACAATACATCAACTGATATCAATTTCTCGGTAACACTGCGTTCTGAGGATGGTACCGGATCTGGCTACTCAACCAAAGGGTATAATGACGTAAGTAAACTTGATACATTGGCATCCACCAAAATAGCAGCTCAAAAAGCTGCAGGTTCAAAAGGCGCCAAAGCTATTGAACCGGGTAAATATACAGTGATACTGGAACCAGCTGCAGGTATAGTGTTGCTTGAGCAATTATATGGCGGCCTGGATGCCCGCAGTGCCGATGAAGGCCGAAGCTTTTTAAGCAAACCAGGTGGCAAAACAAAGCTTGGCGAAAAAATGGTTGATGAAAGGGTGAATATCTATTCAGATCCATCTCACCCCGATCTGCCTACCAGCAGCTGGACCGGCGATGGGAGGCCGCAGGAGAAGATCACCTGGATAGAGAAAGGTGTTGTTAAAAATCTGAATTACTCCCGCTACTGGGCTCAAAAACAGGGCGTAAAAGCAACCCCATCGCCTGATAGCATCATTATGGATGGCGGCAGTGCTACGCTGGAGGAGTTAATTAAAGGAACCGAAAAAGGAATATTGGTAACCCGGCTATGGTATATCCGCCCGGTTGACCCGCAAACGTTGCTATATACCGGGCTTACCCGGGACGGTACTTTTTATATCGAGAATGGCCAGATCAAATTCGCTATCAAAAACCTGAGGTTTAACGAAAGCCCGGTTATTATGCTGAATAACCTGGATGCATTGGGCAAACCGGAGCGTACAGTGAGCGGGGAATCAACCCAAAACGCAATGATACCACCCATGCGAATCCGTGATTTTACTTTTACTTCGCTATCCGATGCGGTTTAAATAATTTCTTAATTACAACAAAAGCCCGGATTTTAAAGTTCGGGCTTTTGTTGTTTAATTTACTTTGCCATCTTTTATATAAAGCACAATAGCTTTAATCAATTTGAGCTTTTTAATCAAACATAATTTTCTATTAAGGTTTAATGAGAAGAAAAGACGACATTCTTTGGAAAGGGATACTTGAAGATGTTTTTGACGATTTTTTGCGGTTTGTAAATCCCGAAGCCGATACCGTATTTGACCTTGACCAGGGTTTTGAATTCCTGGATAAAGAATTGGAGCAGGTCTTCCCGCCAGAAAATGATGAGTATTCGCCAAGAGTTATCGATAAGCTGGTTAAAGTATTTACCAAAACGGGCAAAGAGGAATGGATTTTGGTACATGTGGAAGTGCAGGCCCAATATCAAAAAGATTTTGCCAGTCGCATGTACACCTATTTTTACAGGATACTGGATAAATATCAAAAACCCATAGTAGCTTACGCCATATTTACCGAAACCAGTGCAAAAGAACGGCCGGATCATTTTGCGATAGACTTTATGGGTACCAGTTTGTGTTATACGTTTAATACCTACAAAATAACCAGCCAAAGCGATGAAGCGCTGCAAGCAAGCGACAACCCATTTGCGTTGGTTGTGCTTACAGCAAAGGCCGCGCTTACTGGTAAAGAGGTAAAAAGCAGCATGGAACGTGATGTGTTGCTATTGAACTTAAAACTTAACCTCACCAAGTTATTGTTGGCCAAGAAGATAGCGAAGGAAAAAATAAGGGTGCTGATGAATTTTTTAAGGTATTATATACGCTTTGAAAATCAGGAGATAAACACTAAATTTGAACAACAGGTAGAAATTTTAACAGAAAGGAGCACCACCATGGGTATCGAAGAACTTTTATTAGACAGAGCTGAAAAAAAARGTGAGAAAAAAGGCGAAAAGAAAGGTGAAAGAAAAGGCGAGAAAAAAGGCGAAATAAAAGGCAGAAAAGAAGAAGCTCTTACTATTGCCCGCGAAATGAAAAAAGATGGCCTGCCTGTTGCACAGATCGAAAAACTCACCCGGCTTTCGGCGGAAGAAATAGAAAATCTTTAGTCAAAGATGCTATCAACATCTAAAAAACAGCCCATTCTTTACAGCATACCGATTCACAATAAATGGGACTTAAACCAATCACTATAAATTTTAACACAAAAGGAGCACCACCATGGGTATCGAAGAATTTTTATTAGACAGAGCTGAAAAAAAAGGCGAAAAGAAAGGTGAAAGAAAAGGCGAGAAAAAAGTCAAGAAAGATATTGCCCGCGAAATGAAAAAGGATGGCTTGCCGGTTGCACAGATCGAAAAATTCACCCGGCTTTCGGCTGAGGAAATAGAAAAACTTTAAGCAGCTTAAATATTAAGCTACTACTATCCTACCGCCTATCGCAACCTATTAGTTGTACATAGTGCATGTACATATTTCATTTAACTTCTAAATATCCGAAGCCCCCGACGCCAAAATATTAGAACACCGCTTAAATCTGCAGTACTTTTATTATAAGCCGAAGGGTGTTAATTTCTGTCGTAGTTTGGTACAGTAACACCTTTCCCGTAAACCTTCGCGCCAATTCATAACCCGGTCAATCTACCCTACCAAAACCTTACATAAATTGCTGATAAGAATAACAGGATCACTGCGATAAGTACCACCGATGATGGCTTCAGTTTAAACATACTTTTATCAACCTGGATAGCTTTTGCACTCACCATTGGCCCGGCTAAGCTTGTTGCAACCATCACGATGAATGTGGTAAGGAACGACCAACTGAGCGATATGAAAAAAGGTATTTCAAATTGGCCGGATGCATTTGGAAATGCCGTGTAAAGCCAGGTTTCCGGTCCGAAAACTTTAACGGCAAACTGGTTAAAAAATACCGATGCTGCAAAGCCTGTTAATATGCCTACGATGGCGGCCTCCCCTGTTGTACGTTTCCAGAACATACCTAACAGAAATGTGGCTAAAACCCCGGGACTTACAAAGCTGGAATATTTTTGAACAAAGGTATAGCCCCCTTCACCGCTGATACCCAGCATATCATTCCAGGTAAAGGCAACGGCTACAACTAAACTCACAACTATGGCAAGCCTACCTACCCAAACCATATTGCGTTCGGTGGCTTTGGTGCTCATGTAGTTTTTATAAACATCGAGCGTAAAAATGGTAGCAATACTGTTTACCTTACCGGCTATAGATGCTACAATGGCCGCCGTTAACACGGCTAACGACAAGCCCTTTAATCCCGAAGGTAAAAAGGATAGTATAGCCGAATAAGCGCCATCCTTACTACCATTGATCAGCATTGGTAAATGACCGTGCTTGTATAAAACAAAGGCAACTATACCCGGCAGCATCACAATAACCGGCATCAGTATCTTGAGCAAACTGGCAAACAGGATACCTGTACGGGCGGTATGCAGGTTTGCCCCCAGGGCACGCTGCGTGATATATTGGTTACATCCCCAGTAATTAAGGTTGCTGATCCATTGCCCGCCGGCATACATCGCAAAACCTGGCAGGATCAAATATTTACTTACAGTTTCTATCGATGAACCATGTGCAGGTTTTTTGAAAATAAGATGGAAATGATCGGGAGAATCTTTCAGGATTAGTTTTAAACCGGTAAGCGCGTTTTGCCCGAAACCAAATTTATCGCTTACAATAGTAAGCGATAGGTAAGTAATGGCAAGCCCGCCAACGATGAGCACAGCAACCTGTACAACATCGGTATAACCCACTACCTGCATCCCCCCCAGGGCAATAACGACACCAAATATGGCTAAGCCGATCATAATCTCGTGCAGGTACTGCCCGCCCAGCAAACTGTTAATAGCCAGGGCACCTAAGTACAAAATGGCCGTAAGGTTAACAAAAACGTATAAGAATAACCAGAATATCGACATTACCAAAGCCACACCACTGTTATACCTGTCTTTAAGAAATTGCGGCATAGTGTATATTTTATTTTTGAGGTATACCGGCATAAAAAACACCGCTACAATAATAAGCGCGGCGGCCCCTACCCATTCGTAAACAGCTACAGCTATCCCGGCAAAAAAACCATCGCCGCTCATCCCTATAAATTGCTCGGCAGAGATGTTGGATGCGATGATAGATGCACCAATGGCCCACCAGGTAAGGGTACCCTCGGCCAGGAAAAAACTGTGCGAACTGGAATTGGTTTCGTTTTTTTTGCTGCGGTAAACCAGGTACCCGTAAACCGATACCAATATAAAATATACAAAGAATACGATAAGATCGCCTATGGAAATGTGATTCAGCATGTTTATTGTTTGCAACCAGGATTTAGGTTAGGCCCGGTTGATTTTTCAAATCTATAAAATAAAACGGATTGGCAATGTTTTGCATCGCATTAAATGTCAGCAATACAGCTCTATGTGTTTCAAGACAACGAAACACCTGAAACATCCATATGTAAAAATAAACAAACCCGCATTGCAAAGCACGAAGCAAAAAGTCCCATCCAACCCTCGCCGGAAGGGGGAGATTAAAAAAAAACCGAAGGTCAAAAAGTCTCCCCGCCAAACGGCGGGGGGACATTTAGAGGGGCTAGTTACTTCAGCTACTTAAAACTTCAACGTTGACGGCAGATATTTGGCCACCAGGTCTTCGTAGTAAGGGCGTAGTTCGGTCCAGTTTGGAGGTACCGGGCTTTTACTGTACAGGTCATATGGATTAAACTGGTTCACTGCCTTAAACAACTGGTGGTCATGCGCGGTCATCAGGTGACTATAAGCATTCTCCCGGTGTTGCGGGTAAAAAGAATGATAACGCAGCATATACAAAGCCTGCTCGGGCAGATAAGGCTTCATCATGTGGTAAATATATTCATCGTGGCCCCAGGTCATGTGCACATTATCTAAACCACAATTAGGTTCATAAATACCGTATTTGGAATTATAACGCGGATCATGATGATCCTTGTTATCCTTAAAATATTCTGAGAATATGATCTTATCAGAAAAAGCGCAACCTACGGGATAACTATCGCCCACTACAGCCCATTGTGGCTCGCCAAACAGGCACAATACTTTCCCAAGGTCATGGAATAAACCGGTAAGTACCATCCAGTCTGGCCTGCCATCGGCACGGATAGCTTCTGATGTTTGCAGCAGGTGCTGTAACTGGTCAAGATCCGTATCGGGATCGGAGTCGTCAACCAGTTGATTCAGAAAATCAAAGGCATCCCAAACCGACATTTCTTTTTTATCAAACTTTAAGTACTGCTCCTTTTTCTGCAGCACAAAATCATAGGTTTGATTGATATGCTGTAAGCGGTAAAACTCCCTTACGGTATCTTTTAAATTGGCTTCGTAATTGCGATAAGCTTCTGTATCGCGCCCGGCGGCAATAGAATCAGCATCGGGATAACGATCTAAAATATCATCTTCCCATTCATCAATTGAACTTAAAGGGCCCTGGTTTGGTGTTTCGCTTAGCTTGCTCATAATGTTGTAATTTAAAAGGAAATGCAATTGGTAAACAATCCCTTGCGACTATGTTATCCAAATTTCTTTATTTAAAACATCACATTTATTAAAAACGGTTAATTTATTTGCTTAAACGTTTAACTAAATTAGCACTGTTTTCTATCTCAAATAATCTAAATTAGCACCCATGGCCGATGATTTTAAAAGTGATAAAGTAAATATGAAGGCACTTGCCAAAGTGTTAAACGTATCTATCGCTACGGTATCCAAAGCCCTGAGAGATAGCCATGATATTGGCCCCGAAACCAAATTGAAGGTAATTGAAGCAGCCCGTAAATTACACTACGTACCAAATCCGTATGCCAGCAGCCTCCGTAAAAAAGCCAGCAACACCATTGCCATCATTATCCCTGAAATTGCCGATAGCTTTTTTAGCCAGGCTATTAACGGTATAGAGAGTGTTGTAGCTGTAAAAAAATACCATACATTAATTTACCTTACCCATGATAGTTATGAACGTGAAGCCTATATGTTTGGCGAACTGGCCAGCGGGCGGGTTGATGGCGTAATAATGTCTGTTGCCAGCAATACAGAGGATACGGCGCATATTAAAACCCTACAGGAAGCAGGCATCCCGATTGTGTTTTTCGACAGGGTTTTTGATGATATTAAATCCGTAAAAATTACTACCGACGATTTAAACAGCGCGTATACAGCCACAAACCATTTATTGGATGCCGGGTGTAAAAACATTTCGCTGGTTACTATAAAAGGATATCCTTCTATCCTATCAGCCCGGGAAGAGGGATATCGAAAAGCATTATCAGAACGTGGTATCGACCCGGAAAAATCAAGCTTGATTACCTGCTCCAATAAATACAACAACGAAAACATTGCAGTCATCAAAGATCATATAGCCCGCGTAAAACCCRATGGTATTATTGCAACTGTGGAGCATTTAGCCACCTCGATATACCTGGCCTGTGATGAAATGAAGCTTAACATCCCGCGGGACGTTAAAGTGGCTTGCTTTACCAACCAGATCACCGCCCCTATTTTGAACCCGCCGCTTACCACTATTCTGCAACCGGCCTATGAAATGGGTAAGCAAGCGGCTCAACTGTTGTTTGATCATTTATCGGGCAAGTACGTTGAAACGGGTAAGGAAATAGTTTTGCCATCGCAGTTGATGGTGAGGGCATCAACTGCGCTTTAATTACCAATCCTTAAGAATTTTTTAATCAATCTTTCTGCGGTATGCTCGTCATTTTAAACGCCAGCGTACCTCCATGACTAATCTGTTCATGGGATATCATATGATTTTTGATAGGCTGACCATCAAACGTAACTTCTTTTACATATTTGTTTTGTGCCGATAGATCAGTGGCTTTAATAACCAGCTTATTACCGTTTTGTAAGTCTAACGCTATATAAGGGAACTGGGGCGCACCAATACTATACATACCTGATGCCGGAGTAACCGGGTAAAAACCCATCACACTAAAAATATACCAGGCTGATGTTTGTCCGCAATCGTCATTTCCATTAATGCCTGCCGGTGCATTCCTGAAATTTTGCCAACCTGTATGCTGCCTTACCAGTTCCTGGGCCTTCCAGGGCATACCGCAGTAATTAAACAGGTAAATATAGTGATGCCCGGGCTCATTATCGGCCCTGTAATGGCCATCATTAAAGTTATGGATAAGTTTATCGGCAAAAGGTTTTTCGCCGCCCATAAGGGTTATCATGCCCGGTATATCATGCATGGCGCCAAAGGTGTAGGTCCATTTTGTACCTTCGGTAAAGCCGCTGTCCGGCTTTGCCGACCATTGTCCGTTTGAATTACGGGGTGCCATAAAACCGGTGGCAGCGTTATACACATTCTTGTAGTTTTCGCTCCAGGTTATTAATTGTTTATAATCATCCGTTTTCCCTAAAGCTTTCGCCAATTGCGCTACACAATAATCATCGATGCCATATTCAATAGTGCGCGAAACCGATTCCTTCACCTTATCAACCGGGATAAAACCCAATTTATGGTAGTAAGTAAGCCCTCCCCTTGCTTCAAAGCTTGTCCACAGGTCACGATCGCCCCATTTCTTTTGGGTATCACCATCGGGGGCCTCAAAAGCATCTTTATGCAAAGCTTCATAAGCTAATTTGGTACTATAACCCCGAAAACCCTTTATATAGGCATCAGCCACCACAGCATCGGCATGGGTGCCTATCATAATATTAGTATAGGTTGGGTTTGGCCACATGGGCATCCAGCCGCCTTCCTGGTACATCTGCAATAGTGATTTCACCATCCCATTTACACGCTCGGGCTGGGTTAATATCAACAATGGATGCAAAGCACGAAAAGTATCCCAAAGAGAATAGTCGTTATATGAAACGCCATGGTGAACTTTATCGTCAAAGGCGCTGTAATACCTGCCATATTCAGAAAACTGTCTCGGAAATAACAACGTATGGTAAAGCGCGGTATAAAAAATAGTTTTTTGCTCGTTGGTTATACCATTAACCTGTACTACTTTTAGCTGCTGCTGCCAGTTATCGCGGGTATCCTTAACTACCTTATCAAAATCCCAATCCGGAATTTCTTTCTTAAGGTTATTACGCGCCTGGTCAATACTGATAAAAGAAGTAGCTACAGCAACTTTTATTACCGTATTGGAAATGGTTTTAAAGGAAATAAAAGCGCCCATGCGGGTTCCATACTGCTCTTTACTGCCTTTTTTAATGATGCTTTTATCCCACGTACCATATTTCCGAATCTGTTTATCAAATTTGATAATAAAGTACCCTTTAAAGTTTTTAAGCTCGGGGCCAATTTGGGACGATTGCCTGTCGGGATTATAGCCGGTTATTTCGTTATTGATGGTATCTACATACACATAGCCCTTTAATTTTTTCAACCTGGGTTTATAATCATTAGCCCAATCGGTAAGTTCGGGATTAAGGTTAATGCCCTGGATTATTAAGTGAGCTTTTTCCGCAGCGGGAAAGGTAAAACGGAACATTCCACAGGTATTGGCGCCCGCAATTTCGGCTTTTATCTTCTTGTTGCCATCTGTCTTTAACTTTACCGAATAGTAGTATGGTTTGGTAATTTCGTCTTTATGATCGTATGATAATTTACGTTCTTTAGGTAAAACACGCAGGTTACCAGTTTGCGGCATAATGGAAATATAGCCATAATCGCCCATCCAAACGGTGGGCTGGTGGGTGGCCAGCAAACCAATTACCGATTTATCCTCGTATTGATAGCACATGCGGCCCATTTTACTTTCGCCGGTTTGCGCAACAAAATTAGTCATGGCAAAAGGTACGTTTACACAGGGCATTGTGCCGCCGCCATCCAAACCTTTGGCAAAGCCGGTGATAGCGGTACCTATTAACGGATTTACAAAATCCACCTCATCCTTATGAGTTTTTGATGTAGTTTTTTGCGCATTAACTGTTATATAAAATTGCATAAATAACATTAACAGATAAGTGCTTTTTTGGAATTTCATGTAGAACGTAGATATCATATCAATAGAATGTGGGTTACACCTATTTAGGTTTCAAGACAAATCTCTAATTTTTATTTCCATAAACCCCGATTTTAAAATAAAGTTTTAAAGAGATTAAC
>NZ_JBFUKX010000059.1:0-29469 GCF_056400605.1 Mucilaginibacter sp. P5_A4
TGTCAACACTGTCAACACTGTCGGGTTTGTAATTAAGTTGCCTCCCTTGCGTAGTAACACTATCAGCCGAATTTGCCGATGAGCCTGCCAACTTATTGCGCAGTTTTTTTACCCGTAGCTGCAATTTCTGCGCCTGGCTGGCCGACATCCCCCTGCTTTGTGCCTGCTGTATTAAATCGGCATCATTTAACCCAGCACTTTGTGCCTGTTGCATCAGTTGGGCTATTTGCTGATCGGAAAGATCATCTACATTAACAGAAGATATATTTTGAAAATTACTTTGGGCCGAAGATTTTTTAACTGCCCCACACAAAATAATCAGGGCAATTAAAAGTATACGAAAGTTAAATTTGCTCATATGTTAAATGCTATCAGAGGATAAACAACGCTCCGATAAATGATATTATTTTTTGCAAAAGTAAATCAAATAATTATTTATTAACACCAATACAGGTGCTTTTAATTTATAAGATAAACAGTCGTTATTTTAAGATAATGACAGAGAGGCACAAAAGTATTGATGTTAATTAAAATAATAGGTGAGATTAAGCCTTGCATGTAAATTAAAACTTTCTCCGTTTTTGTATTGGTAGTTTAAGGAGTAAACAGGGGTAACTTCGGCCGATAGCAAGTATCTTTTCAACTTTACGTTGCTATAAAAAGTGCCCGAAAGATCTACCCAATGCAAATTATATGTACCTGTACCAGCAAAGGCGCTGTAATAAAGGTCGTTATTATGCAGCTGTCTTTCAAGTGTAATACCAAATGCGTTCAGGTTTTTTAAATAACTAATATCAAATATAAAGCTATTACTTCCCGGCCCAATACCCGCGCCTACATATCTCCCATTATTTGTATAACCATCCCTCGGACTCGAAAGGTGTTCATACCACGTAGGCTCATCCCGTAACAAAAAGGTTGGTGGCCGTTGCAATTGGGTAATTTCGGCTTTTACCTGTATAAACGCTCCTTTGCTCAGGTCAAATAATTTACGCCCCCCAAATGTATACGCGGTTGAATGTTCTGGCTCTTGTAAAAGATCATTAAGACTTCCATACCTGTCATTCCTGGCCCATTCAAAATAAACTTCTGCTTTGTATAATGGTAATAGCTGCCTTATATTAAATGCATAGGCAAAATCCTGCCCATCGCCCCCTGTACTGTTTGAAGCATCATTTGCCTTTACAGACGAACCCGTAATTACCGGGAATATTTTCCGCATGATGTTTTTTTGATGATAGATCGAGTCTTTATCCAGATAATCGTAGCTTGTAATGCCCAAATACAAGCCTTTTACCCATTTGGGCTGCCAGTTAACAGTATAGGCCGAAATATACCGGGTAACCTGTGGTTTGGGGCTATACATGTCTTTACCATAAATTAATTTATTTATATCATCAGGCATAAACCCCGATTGCTTTAAGTTACCGCCAATTATTTGCCACTCAAATGAACCGATTATTGTTTTAACAGGTTTTATAGAATTAAATGTCCAGTGCAAAAAGCCAGGTGCAGAGTTACTCATCATGATGGAGTTTTTTATGCCCGGTCCCCACCATAGGTTTTCTGTAGAAACCCCGGCTTCAATACTTTGATAATTTATTGTGATTTTGGATTGCCCGGGGTACAGATGCTTTATTGAATTATTTCCAAATCTTTCGGGCGCATCAATACCATTTATAGTGCCAAAATAGGCGTTCATAAGCGCCGGGGAATTATTATTGGCCTGCACATCTGCAAACGTATCAAATCTTTTATTTTGCGCATACACCAGTTCTGGTTTAACCTGTATCCTGAGTATACCTGCCTTTACTAAGAAACCGCCGCTCAGCATACTCTGATAACCTGCGTTTGGATACAATGATGCATTGTTGTAACCAAATGGTCTGTTAACATTGTATTCGTTTAGCCAGCTAAACGGCAGCAACTGTATTCCCGATGGCATGCCCATGAAGCTAAATTTTGAATATAATTTACTTGTTACAAGCTTTTGCAGCACGGAGTCGGCCCCATGACTATCCCATTGATTGTTTAAAGGCCGAATAATAAAGGAAGATGGGTTATCGCTTTTGCCAGAAACCTGGTTTCTTCTCGCAATATCTTCGGGATAACTGCCAACTGATATGCTTTGAGAATAACCCTTTATCGGGGCAAAAAATAACAGACAAATTATTAAATATTGATTTTTCACTAATAAGGTTTGGGTATTGAAATCATTACAAATTAAAAATAGTTAAAGTCACTTTTTCCGAGCAAAATAACTCATAAAATATTCTAATTATTCAGAAAACAAATCAAGTTACTTGTTTCTTTATTATCATATAGCGCTTTTATATCTAAAAAGCCATTTGAGTGAATATTTTTTTTACTCCAACTAACGGAAAAATAGATAATTTCTTATCATTAAAAAAAAGACAGGTCAATTATTAGATATATAATATTTATTTCATGTAATTTTTACACTAAGGCAACAATAGCTATACGAACGGGCTGTTGATTTCGCGACAATTTCTTTTTTTAATGGTTCATAGTTAGTACAACTATTGTCCATCTATTTATCGAAAGAAACGATGCCTTGATATATGTGGTTGGGAAACTTACATCAAAGCATCATATCAAATTAATAATCGGCATTTGAGGAATTATCCCTGATTTCAGTAGTTTGCTGTTTCATCAAGACCTAATTTAATTGTAGGATTCATCCCCTGTTTTTAATGCTGATTGTTATCCAGGTAAAAAGAGCATAAAGTGCTAAAAACAGCGAGGCAGCGAAAAGATAACTAACCCTGATTTCTGGAATGAACTAATCTTCATAGGTTTATTATTGTATTTACAATAAGGCCTTAACAGTTTTCGGTAAGATTCGCAAACATTAATATTGAATTTAATACTTTTCAGCTTTTAATTGCGCCTCGAGCTGCTGTTTGTAATTACGCCCAATCGGAATTACTGTTMCTCCCACTAATGTCACCTTAGCTGTATCCATGCTTTGAATCTTGTCTTTGGCGATGATATAGGACTTATGAATACGGATAAACCGCCCCGCCGGAAGCCGTGCACCAACTGCCTTTAAAGAACCTTTGACGACAATTTTAGCGGTCTTCGTAAATATCACCGAATAATCTTTTAAGCCTTCAATATGAGTGATCTCCGCGAGGTTGGTTCTAATGTTTTGCGTACCCGATTTTAAAAAAATAATTTCCTCTTCCGCTACAGCAGTCAATCCATTTTCAATTTGGAATTGCAGATGAGTAATACGTTTGCGCTGCTCATACCAGTCCAAACTCAGCTTAAAGGCGGTTGTAAGCAGCAGGTACCAGCTGGTGGTAAGCAGATTAAAAGGGAAAGCATACCAGAAACTACGGTAATATTTGGCCCCGATGACAAAGCCGTATAAATAAATGTCATATAAATTTTGAAGGCTAACATATATACATAAGACTACAATCAACGCAGAAAAATACACAAAGTAGCGTTTGCTTTTAAAAAGCCTTGGAATAAGTATATACAGATTGACGTAAGCCAAGGAAATGATGAGGCCAAGTCTCACTACTACACACGCCGTAAAATGGCCAAGGCCAATTTTTCGCAGGAGGTATTGCCGGTCATATAAAAATATAAGCGTTATGATGACCCAAAAAAGAAGGTGTAGCAGTTTTTTTGTGTCGCGCCATTTCATAGTGCAATTTCGGTATAAATAGATAAACCGCGAAACAGGCAGATGAATAAGTATGTACTTTAAGAAATTAAAATATTAGTTTGATTGGATGGCATTTGCCTGGTACTGCGCTTACTATTTGAGTTTTAAATATTCCATAAAACCCATCATTCCTGAAGGGTAGACCCCTAACCAGATAATCAATAAACTAAGAACCGATAAGGTTATAATACTCACCATGTAAAAAACCGGGTTTGCTTTTTCTTCTTTGGGTAGGATGCTTTTTTGCCCGGCGAACATCGTAGTTATAATCCGGAGATAATAGTACAAACCAATCACACTGCTGATAACCAGAATTAAAGCAGTTATCCAAAATCCTCCCTGGAGCCCTGCTGCCAGTATATAAAATTTCCCAACAAAGCCAACCGTAAGCGGTATTCCGGCTAACGAAAGTAAAGCCGAGCTAAATACACAGGCCAGGACAGGATTTTGCCAAAATAATGCTCTATAGCTTTCGATATTTTCGGCATCCGTTTCTTTATTTGATAAAATGGTCACGATGCCAAAAGCGGTTAGCGTGGTAATAAAATAGGCGATCAAATAAAAGCTAACAGCTTTTATACTCATCACACTGCCAGGGATAAAAGCAACTAATAAATAACCAAGGTGTGCAATAGAAGAATAAGCCAGGATACGTTTCACATTTTTTTGTTGTACTGCAAGCAGGTTGCCCATAATCATAGAAGCAATGGCAATACAGATCAAAATAAGCATCACAACCTTGAACCTGAAGCCATCAATCATTATAAAAAAACGGAACAGCACCGCAAACACTCCGCCTTTTGAAGCGGTTGCAATAAAGGCGGTAACAGGTGCGGGAGCTCCCTCATATACATCGGCAGTCCACATATGAAACGGTACTACCGCCAGTTTAAAACCCACTCCTACTAACATCATTCCTAAACCGGTAAGAAATAATGGCGATAATGATGGGGATGAAGCCAGGCTGCGTGCTATCATTGAAAACTCCATGCTTCCGGTCTGAAGGTAAATTAAGGCCATCCCGAAAAGGAGAAAAGCCGAAGAGAATGCCGCCAGAACAAGGTATTTAATTCCAGCTTCTATATTATGATGCCTTACCCGCAAATAGGCAATCAGGGCGTACAAACCAACAGTGAGAATTTCAAGACCCAGGAATAAAGAAATAAAATGTTTACTTACTGCCAATACACAAGCCCCAAGGGTACACAGAAAAAGCAATACATAATATTCTTTAGGGCTTTCTTCTTTTTCTTCAAAATAAATATAAGAAAGGATATTGACCACCAAACCCGAAAAAATGATGAGCCCAATAATGAACACCGAAAACCCATCTATAACCAGCAATGGTTCAATATGATATGGAAGCGATTTTTGAATATAAAAAAGAGAAAAAAAGGCGATGGTAAACAAAAGCAGGCTACTTAGCTGAATTACACGGTGACTCAACTTTATTGCGATCAAAAGCATAATGAGCACGGAAGAACCGGCAAGTAATACTAATGGTGTAAGAGCGAAAAAATCGTTACCTGACATAGCGTTCTTCTTATTTTTTGACCAGATATTTATGTGTATTTGATGGCATTGCCTGAAGGTTTGCTTTTTCCGCACTTTTATTTTCGGTTGGGAAAATATGCTCTAATTTGTCAATCATTGGCTTAACTGTATCCACAACCGGTTGTGGATACAAACCCAACCATATAATTGATAATGTAAGCGCTGCCATTACCATTATTTCCCTGACGGAAAAATCGCGAACCTGATCCGGTCTTTCTGATGGTCCTAAAAATACTTTCTGTACAATACGCAAGGAATAAATGGCAGAAAAAACGAGGCCGATTGTTGCAATAACAGTAAGCATTACATTGGCTTTAAAAGCGCCTAATAATATCAGGAACTCCGCAATAAAATTCCCTAATCCGGGCAAGCCCAAAGATGCCATAGCGAACAACATTCCTATAGCACCCATTTGAGGCATTTGGGTCCAAAGTCCCCCCATATGGTTAATCTCGCGGGTATGCAGGCGCTCTTTCAGCATCCCTGCCATAATAAACAATGCACCTGTACTTATTGCATGTGTAACCAGTTGCATTACTACCCCCTGTAACGCCAGTTCGTTAAAAGCAAAAATACCCAGTATCACAAACCCCATGTGGCTAACGCTTGTATAAGCCACCAGGCGTTTAAGATCGGTTTGTGCATAAGCCAGGACAGCTCCATAAATAATCCCTATCACACCGAAGAGCATTGCCCATGGAGCTAACTCCCCTGCAGCTTCGGGAAACAAAGGAAGAACAAACCTTAATATGCCGTAAGCTCCTGTTTTCAATAGTAACCCTGCCAGTATTAAGCTTCCGGCGGTAGGGGCTTCGCTGTGTGCATCGGGCAACCAGGTATGGAAGGGTACTATGGGTAATTTCACCACAAAGGCAATCATAAAACCAAGCATCAACCAAAAAGCAATACCAGGTGACATAACGGTTCCCAGTAATTCAAAGTAGTTGAAGGTATAAATGCCCGTATTATTGCCATGAATAAAATATAAGCCAATTATGGCCAGCAACATCAACAAACCGCTGGCCTGGGTGAAAATAAAAAACTTGTAGGCAGCATAAACCCGGTTTTCGCTTCCCCATATGCCAATCAGGAAATACATAGGAATAAGCATCACTTCCCAAAAAAAGTAAAACAGGAACATATCCATCGCCATGAATACCCCTGAAATTCCGGCCAGGATCCAAAGTAAATTGAAGTAATAAAAACCCAGGCGTTCTTTTACGTCGTTCCAGGAACATAGCACCGCCAAAATTCCAAGGAAAAAAGTCAGCACCAGCATCAACAGGCTTAACCCGTCAATGGCCAGGTGAAAGCTTATACCCAACGACGGGATCCAGCTATGCCGGTAGTCAATCATCCAGGTATTGGAAAAATTGACATTAGCCGTTCGGTATTGATTAATCCAAAAAGATACCAAAGCAATAAAACCGGTTAACAATGTACAAAGCGCAACCCAGCGAGGCAGGTTTTTATTCCATTGCCCCAACAGGAGTGCCAGTAGACCACCTCCCATTAATATGCCGATTACATAAGTAAGTATCATAACATTATTTGTATGCTTAATATGATTATTGCACCTGCAACCAACCCCATGATATACCACCTTAATGACCCGGACTGGGTAAATGATAAAAATTGATAAAGGCGGATAGTGACAAACGTGATACCCTGGTAAAGTTTATCAACCACATCATTTTTGTTGATATTGGCAATGAAAACAACAGGCCTCACAATTAATACATTGTATAATTTATCAAAGCCCCAGCCCGAAAACCAGAAAAGGTAAAGATTCATAACAAATCCCGATTGCTTTAGCCTTTCAATGCGTTGCGGTTGTTTATAATAAAAGAGATAAGCCAGGTAAATCCCGCTAAAAGTTGCCAGGAGTGCCAGGACCTGAAATTGCAATTCTGTATTTATACCCGCTTTTAAAACCGTTTCGGGCAATACCTGGTGAAGCAGGTTTGAAAAAAGTGTAAAATGACCAAAATTATGCGGCAGTTCTATAAAGCCTGCAAAGAGCGAGAAAAAGGCAAGGATGATCAACGGGACTGTCATGAGCTTGCCGGGATGATGACCAACCGCTGTTTTAGCTTCGCCCCAAAAAACAAGGATCATCATCCGGGTGGTATATACGGCGGTAATGAAAGCCCCAAGCAAGGCAATAAACCATAGCAAAGGGCTACCCCCTTCGCTGGCCCAGGCATACCATAGTATCTGATCTTTACTGTAAAATCCGGCGCTTATTAATGGCAATGCGGCCAATGAGGCCGAACCTGCCAGGAAAGTCCAGAAAATAACCGGAAGTTTATTTTTAAGTCCGCCCATTTTAAACATATTGTGCTCGTGATGCAAAGCTTCTATTACGGCGCCCGCTGCCAGGAATAAAAGAGCTTTAAAAAAAGCATGGATCATGAAATGGAAAATGGCAGCTGTCCACGCCCCTACACCTAATGCCAGGAACATATACCCTATCTGGCTGATAGTAGAATAAGCCAGCACCCGTTTTATATCATATTGCGTGAGCGCGCTGAAACCAGCGATAAATAAGGTTGCGGCTCCAATCACGGCAACTACCATTTGCGCAATTGGCGACAATTGAAAAATAACATGCATCCTGGCGATAAGATAAACACCTGCTGTCACCATAGTAGCGGCATGGATCAGCGCGCTTACAGGCGATGGCCCTGCCATTGCATCTGGCAGCCAGGTTTGCAATGGCAACTGTGCCGATTTTCCTACACCGCCGGCAAGTAACAACAGGGCTGTGAGGGTAGCTATTGAAGCTCCCTGCTGCCATAAAACCGGGGCTTTAGCCAAAACATCGGGAATAGCCAATGTACCAAACTGGTAAAAAATCACAAAAAGCCCAATGGCCATGGCCGTATCGCCAATCCGGGTGATGATAAAAGCTTTACGCGCGGCATAGCCGTTCACCTCATTTTCATACCAAAAACCAATCAGTAAGTAACTGCACAAGCCCACGCCTTCCCAACCCAAATAAAGCAGTAATAAATTATCGGCCAGCACTAACAGGAGCATGGAGAACACAAACAAGTTCATACAGGCAAAAAAGCGTGAATAATCTTTGTCGCCAGCCATAAAACCTGCTGAATAGATATGTATCAGGGCGCCGATAAACGTGATCACAAAAACAAAAACGAGTGAGAGTGCATCCAAAAAAAGCGTAATCTTAGGATTAAAACCCGCTACCTGCATCCACGTCCATAAGGTTTGAGAATAGTTACCGGTTGCAGGAGGATGGGATAAAAAACTGACACCGATTATAAGCACTATGATTGCCGAAATGCTTACGCTTCCTGCACCAATTATTGCAACCCAAAAACGGGATACATGTTTGCCTGCCAATGCCAGTATCAAAAAACCGGCAAGGGGTAAAACAGGTACAAGCCATAACAGGTTATTCATATTATTTTTTATTTATAAGTGTTTTTCCACGCCCAAACCATTTCCATTTTTTAAATTATCCTTTCATTTCTTTCAATTTGTCAATATCCAGCGATTTATGCTGATGATAGATCTGCAGGATGAGCGCCAACCCAATTGAAACCTCTGCTGCTGCCATAGCCAGTATAAAGATGAACATCACCTGCCCATCCGGCTGTGCCCAGCGTGAGCCTGCCGCCACAAAGGCTAAACCAGCGGCATTAAGCATTACTTCTACAGATAGCAGCATAAAAATGATATTCTTTCGGATGATGACACCGGCAATACCCAACACGAAAAGTAAACCGGCCAGCAACATCACCATTTCTGTAGATATAGACGATTTCATGATGGATCCTCCTCTTTTAAAAACCGGTGCAGAATCATTTTTTTATGCTGCCCAATATGTGCAGCCCCCACCACGCCTGCCATTAATAACATGGCCGCCAGCTCCACACCAATGAGGTACGGCCTGAATAATGAAACAGCAACAACTTTTGGATCAACAGTTTGCAGATTGTATGGCGCAGCATGGGCTGTCGTAATCAGGTAAAATAATTCAACAAAAAGAATGGCAGATAAAATTGCCGGACCAATCCAAACCCGGGGTTTAAGCCATTCTTTTTCCTGTTTCGCTGTATCCTTGCCCAGGTTTAAAAGCATGATCACAAAAATAAACAGCACCATAATTGCCCCGGCATAAATGATAATTTCAAGCAATGCAGCAAACGGCGCACCCAACAAAAAAAAGATTACCGACATAGATAACAACGAAATGATAAGGTACAGCAGCGCATGTACCGGGTTATGCCTGGTAATGACCATGATTGTAGAAACCACAGTAACAAAAGCAGTTATGTAAAAAACGATGTCCATTTTTAAGGTAATAAACTGTGTATATCAACAGGTGGGTCCTCATTGTCACCTTCACCCTTTCCTTTTATGCCGGCAGACAGTCCGGCTACTTTGTAATAATTATAACCCGGGTATTTCCCTTGGCTATCTATCAATAAATCCTCTTTCTCATAAACCAGGTTTTGCCGGTTGTATTCGGCCATCTCAAAATCAGGAATCAGCTGTATAGCGTATGTGGGGCAAGCCTCTTCACAATAGCCGCAAAAAATACATCTTGAAAAATTGATACGAAAAAACTCCGGATATCTTCTGCCATTCTCATCTTCGGTAGCCTGTAATGAAATGCAATCCACCGGGCAGGCGGCAGCGCATAAATAACAGCCCACGCAACGCTCACCCATATCCGGATCGCGGGTTAATACAATTCGTCCCCGCCAGCGCGGGTGCAGTACCACCTTTTCTTCAGGATACTGTATGGTTTCTCTTTTTCTGAACATATGCAGAAAGGTGAGCCCTATAGTTCTTAATATACTGATCATCGTTTCTATTTTTTACATTATCACTGATAAAAGGGTGAGTTTTAATCCGTCGCGTTCCGCCCTTAGTTAATCGCGATACACATTATGGTATAAATCATTTATTCATCATCAATACAATCCCTCCTGTTATTAATAAGTTTAATAAAGCAATAGGTAATAATATCTTCCAACCGTATTCCATCAGCTGATCGTACCTCGGTCTTGGAAGTGAAGCCCTTAGTAAGATAAAAAACAGGATAAAAACAAAGGTTTTAAGTGTAAACCAAACCAAAGGAGGCAAAAATGACGGCCCCAACCATCCGCCAAAAAACAGTGTTACCACCATGGCCGAAATGAGTGTAATACCCAGGTATTCGCCAATAAAAAACATCCCGAATTTCATTCCCGAATATTCTGAGTGAAAGCCGGCCACAAGCTCGCTTTCTGCCTCGGGGATATCAAATGGCAGCCGGTGAGTTTCGGCAATACCTGCAATCATGAAAATAACAAATGCCACTGGTTGAGTAACAATATACCAGCATCCTTTTTGGGCAAGTACAATATCTGTAAGCCTGAACGAGCCTGAAAGCATTACCACGCCCATGAGTGAGAGCCCCATAAACACTTCATAACTGATCATTTGGGAGGCTCCGCGTAATGCCCCGAGCAGCGAATACTTGTTGTTGGAGGCCCAGCCTCCCAATACTATGCTGTAAACGCCGAGGGATGACATGGCCAGGAAGAAAAGCAAGCCAATATTCAGGTCGGCAATGAGCATGCCCGGCGCAAAAGGAATGATCACAAAACTAAAGAGTACGGTAGCACCAATAATAGTTGGAGCAATTACAAAAATTGTTTTATCGGCAAACGGAGGGATCCAGTCTTCTTTAAAAAACAGTTTAATGGTATCGGCAACTACAATGAGCAAACCAAACGGACCAGCGCGATTTGGGCCATACCGATCCTGCCAAAGGGCCAGCATTCGCCTTTCCAGCCAAATCAGCCAGGCAGCAATTGTGGTTAACGTGAATAACACAATTACAATCATCAGGGTATATTGAATTATTGTACTCATATCATAGCTTTCGTTAAAATTCCTTTTGCCTGCCATACAATTCCGCTCAGCCCGGGAATATTGAAAGGTAAACCTGCCAGGCCATCAGGTAGTTCTTCTATTATTTTTGCGGGCAACTCATAATGCTCGTCTTTGATCTGTACCTGTATGATATCGCCTTCGCTTATATTTAAATTTGCTGCATCGTGTTTGTTTATGGCGATATAAGGCCGGGGAGAGCGTTCTGCAATACCCGCAGTATAAATACTGAGTTCTTCAGAGCCAAAGATGTGCGGCAGGGGTACCAACAGCCATTCCCCGGGCGAAGGTTTAAAAGCCAGGGGAATATTATTCAGAAATGCATTTTCGGCAACAGGATTTTCAGGGAATAACCTTTTGCCGGGGTCTCCACCCTGCAAAGGTCCTCCAACCTCCGCCTGGTATTTGTTAATGGATTGTACCGAATTCCAGCCTGGTGCCCAGTAAAATGGAATTAAAGGAGCTGGTGGAATTCCTTTAAAGCCCTCCATCGTAAACGATAAGGCCGAATCGGGATCTTCGGGTGGTTTGGGTTCACTTACATTTATGTTAGCCAACATAGCGGTACGACCACTGTAACGATGCGGTTCGCGAGGGATTTTCTGCCCGGAAATGCGGAAGTCAGCGGGCGGAGCTACTGTTTCTGCTCCTTTAAATTGAGGCATTAAGCCAACCATTTCGGCCATCAAATCACCTGGTTCGGATAAATCTTTTTGCCCCACCCCATTTTTAAATTGCCTGAACTCGTCCAGCCACCTCCAGCTTTCGCGGAAATTTTCATTTTTGGGCATAAATACCTGGAAGAAGCATTGCGCCCTTCCTTCGTTATTAACCATGGTTCCATCGGCTTCGGCAAAGGTGCCAACGGGTATCAATACATTGGCCCGGTTAGTTGTGTCATTATGCAAATGATCAAGCACAATAACTTGTTTGCAATGGTCAAAAAGATTATCAATATCCTTTTTCGCGCCTCTTCGGTACAAATCATTTTCTACAACAATTACGGTATCAGCCCCGCCTTTTTCCAAAACTTCGGCGGCCTGTGTTAATGATGGTGCCTGCATCATAGCCAGGCCCATTGAGTTACATTCAGGAACCACAAAGCACAAGCTGGCTTTTTCATCTTTAGTGCCCAGGGCAAATGCTATGTTAGCAGCGGCTTTAATAATAGCTTCACTACCCAGGCCTGTTCCGCAAACTATCAATGGTTTTTTGGCTTTTTTCAGGGTATCTGCAATGTGCCGGGCAAGGTTTAATGTATCATCATCCATATTCCCTGGTGCAGGGGCCGTACTATCCAGACAATTCGCAATGGCATAACCCAAACGGGCAATATCATCGGGCGATATATGCAAGCTCTTGGATGCGACTTCGTCCAGCCGGGTTTGAGTGGGATATGCTATAAAAAGCGCCCCTTTGTCTTGCTGGGCAAACTCGCGTAATGCGGCATCGTGCCAGGAAGGTATGCTTATTTGCTGCGCATTTTCAAAAGGTTTTTTACTTACGGCATGCCGCAACGCCAGTGCCAATAGCGGTGCAGCATTAGTCAAATCTTCTCCTAATATCAAAGTCGCATCGGCAGCTTCAGTTTCTTTTAAAGTGGGCGTATGAATATGCCCCGAGTTTATTACACGGAGGATTGTGCGCATCAGCTGAGCTTCGGTTTCAGAAATACCCTGGTAAAAATTTTCTTTTCCTACCAGTTGCATCAGGGCAAAATTTGTTTCCAATGATGCCCGTGGGGAACCAATACCTATTACCTTGTTGTTTGATAAAACTTCTGTTAAATGGCTGTATAAAGTTTGTTTATCTACCGCATCTGGAATTTTGCCGCGTATTAAAGGTTGCTGAACGCGGTTAATGCTGTTTACAAATTCATACCCAAACCGCCCCCGGTCACAAATAAAATAACCGTTTACCTCGCCATTAAAGCGGTTTGTTATTTGCCGCAATTCGCCGTATCGCTCACCGGCAATAATATTACAGCCCAGGCTGCAATGTTGGCAAATGGAGGGAGCCATGGTCATATCCCATTTCCGGGTATAATGTTCTTTAAGGGTCTTGTCGGTAAAAACACCGGTAGGGCAAACTTCTGCCAGGTTGCCGCTAAACTCGTTTTCGAGGATGCCGTCCTGCGCTCTTCCAAAATAAACATGATCATGAGCTGCAAATACATCCAGGTCTTTTCCGCCTGCGTAATCTTTATAAAACCTAACGCAACGGTAACACTGTATGCAGCGGTTCATTTCATGGTTGACAAAGGGACCCAGGTACTGATTTGTATAAGTACGCTTTTTGTATTGGAACCTACGGTAAGTGTGACCCGTCATCACGGTCATGTCCTGTAAATGGCATGAACCTCCTTCGTCACAAACAGCACAATCATGCGGATGATTGGTCATGAGCCATTCTATAACCTGTGAGCGAAAAGCTTTGGCCGCGGGATCGTTAACAGACAAATACATATTGTCTTTCACCGCTTCCATACATGACATTACTAAGCGGCCATTGGTGTCCTGCTCGTCCTTAAAAAGCTTAACGGCGCACTGGCGGCAGGCTCCTACCGACCCCATGGCGGGATGCCAGCAAAAATAAGGCAGGTTAAAACCAAGCGTAAGACAGGTTTCAAGCAAATTTTTGCCAGGTTTTACATCATAAACTTTACCATCTATATAAATTGCTGCCATTGTGTTTTACCTCCACGGACATCTTTTTTCGTTTAAATGCTTTTCAAAATCTTCGCTAAAATATTTCAGGGCGCTTTGCAGCGGCTCCATTGCTCCGGGCGCCAGGGCGCAAAATGTGTTACCCGGCCCTAAGTATTTGGTATGCATCTTTAATAGTTCCAAATCTTCGGGCCTGCCTTCTCCATTTTCAATGGAAAGCAAAATCTTCTCAGTCCATGGTAATCCTTCCCTGCAAGGAGTACACCAACCGCAGGATTCCTGTGCAAAAAAATGCTCCAGGTTATGCACAAAACCAACCGGACAAGTATGGTCGTCCAGAATAATCATTGTGCCTGTCCCCAACCGGCTGCCGGCTGCGGCTACCGATTTGTAATCCATTTTAATATCAAGATGCTCTGCCACCAGGAAATCGGTTGAAGCCCCGCCCGGAAGCGCTCCCCTGAATTTGAAGCCATTTTTCATTCCACCCGCATGGTCTTCAATAAGCTGTCGCATGGTAGTCCCCATTGGCAATTCCCATAGGCCCGGCTTATTTACTTTGCCGCTAACACCATATAATTTAGTTCCGGCATCTGCTCCCGGACCCAGGCTTTTAAACCAATCGGCGCCATTATTAACAATGTGCGGAATATTGCAAAGAGTTTCTACATTATTAACAATGGTGGGCTTACCAAACAAACCGCTCACCTGCGGAAAAGGGGGCTTGGTACGGGGAGTGGCCCGCTTTCCTTCCAGGGCATTCAACAGGGCGGTTTCTTCTCCGCACATGTATCTGCCAACACCGGTATGCAAATGCATTTCGAGATTAAAACCTGTGCCCAAAATGTTTTTTCCGAGGTATCCGGCTGCATAAGCTTCGTCGATAGCATGCCTGATAAGCCGGGCAGCTTTTTTATAGGCCCAACGCAAAAACACGTATGATATATTAGCTTGTATAGCATACGCCGATACAATCATCCCTTCAATTAGTTGATGCGGATTGCCTTCAAGTAGCAAGCGGTCTTTAAAGGTTCCGGGTTCCATCTCGTCGGCATTGGCAACCAGGTATTTGGTTTGTCCATTATCATCCATCGGCACAAAACTCCATTTGATGCCTGTATTGAAACCAGCGCCCCCGCGGCCTTTAAGATCTGAATCCTGCACCATTTTTGTAATTTCCCGTGGGGGCATTGTAATTGCCCTGTGCACAGCCTGGTAACCACCTACACGCACATAATCCTTAAGATTAAGTGGCGGGCGATTGATGTTAATATGCTGTGTAAGGGGCGTTTCCATGTTATTATTTATACTCTTTTAATATGTCATCCAGTTTATCGGTGGTTAAATTATTATACAGATCGTCATTAATCATTAATGCCGGGGCATGATCGCAGGTGCCAAGGCAGGGATTTGGTAAAAGGGTAAACCTGGCATCGGCAGTAGTTTCCCCGAATTTGATATGCAGCCGGTTTTTTAGGTGTTCATAAATTTGCTCATAGCCCATTACATAGCAACTGATACTATCGCATAGTAAAATAATATTCCGGCCTACTGGCTTACGGAAAATGAGGTTGTAAAATGTTGCTACACTCTCCAGCTCTTCGGCAGACATGTTCATGTGGCTTGCAATGGCATACAAACTTTCATCAGAAATCCATCCCCGATGCTTCTGCACAATTTTCAACGCTTCTATACAGGCAGCCTTCCGAACGGGAACAAGCGCGATCTCGTGGTCTATCTTCATTATTTCTTCCGTTGATAGCATATCATCTGTTTGTTTTATCCAACCGGGAATTTGTATCCTATCTTTTTTACTCTTAACTTCTATGTCCTTTATATTTCACCTGTCAATATCAGCCAGTACATAATCCATAGCTCCTAAAATGGATAGTAAGTCGGCAACCGTGTATCCCTTGCTGATATATGGCAGCATTTGCATATGCGGGAATGAGGGCGTTCGGATCCTGACCCTGTAGGGCGAAGTATTGCCATCACTGGTGAGGTAATAACTGTTGGCCCCTTTGGTGGCTTCAATACAACTCATGGCTTCACCTGCGGGAATTACCGGTCCCCAGCTTACATTTAAAAAATGGGTAATAAGGGTTTCAATATCCTGCATAGTATTTTTTTTGAGGGGCGGCGTGGTTAAAGGGTGGTCGGCTTTATAATCGCCTTCGGGCATATTTTTCAGGCATTGGTCAATAATGCGCAGGCTCTGCCACATCTCTTCAACACGTACCCTGGCCCTGTCATAACAATCGCCATTTTGCGCTGTAGGAATATCAAATTCAAAATTTTCATAACCAGAATAGGGCTGTTTTTTTCTGAAATCCCATTCAAATCCGCAAGCCCGTAAACCAGGGCCGGTTACCCCCCACTCTATGGCTTCTTCTAAGGTGTAAATGCCAATACCTACTGTCCGCCCCTTGAAAATACTGTTACGCATCACCATCTGGTGATATTCCTTTAGTTGTTTGGGGAAATAAGCAACAAAATCGCTCACCAGTTTATCCCAGCCTTTTGGTAAATCCTGGGCAACTCCCCCTATTCTGAACCAGTTGGGATGCATCCTGGCTCCACAAATAGCCTCAACAATATCAAATATCTTCTCCCTATCAGTAAACATGTAAAATACGGGCGAAAGCTGCCCTAAATCCTGTGCAAAAGTGCCGTACCATACCAGGTGACTTGCAATACGGAAAAATTCACACAACATAATGCGCATTACCTTTACCCTTTCGGGTACGGTAATGCCCGCCAGTTTTTCAACAGCCAGCAAATAAGCAAGGTTATTCATTACGCCACCCAGGTAGTCCACCCGGTCGGTATAAGGTATGTAGGTGTGCCATGACTGGCGCTCGCCCATTTTTTCTGCTCCGCGATGGTGAAAGCCAATATCCGGAACAGCATCAACAATATCTTCACCATCTAACTGGAGAATAATACGTAAAACCCCATGCGTACCGGGATGCTGAGGGCCAAGATTCAGGAACATAAAATCGGCATCTTCACTATGCCTTTTTAAACCCCAGTCTTCTGGCCGGAATTGCAGGGCATTTTGTTCACGGTCTTGTTTTTCGTCCCAAAGTTTAAATGGCCCCATTTCGGTGGCCCTTGCCGGATGTTCTTTTCTTAAAGGATGGCCTTCCCAGGTTAAAGGCATCAGGATACGGCTTAAATGGGGATGGCCTTCGAAACTTATGCCAAACATATCATAAACTTCACGTTCATACCAGTTGGCATTTTTCCATAATGAACTTATTGATGGTGTGGATGGATAATTGCCTTGCAAGCCTACTTTGAGGCGGATAAAAACATTCCGTTTAAATGAAAGCAGATGGTATACAATGGTAAAATCAGAGGATGATGATCCATTCTTTTTAGCCCGGCTTCGCTCATCAAGGGCACAAAGGTCATACAGTAATTCAAATGGATGATGGATAGTATGTTTGAGGTAGCTAAGTACCTGTATGATGTTTTCTTTTGCAACCCATAAAGTAGTCACCTCATCAACAGTAAGTTGCTGAGTTAAAACCGACTCCCCAAACCTGGAGGTCAATTCATCTGCCAAGCCTGAATGATTATCCATGCTTTTTAAACTTTATGGTGTTATATTAAATACTAATACATGTGTAAGTCTGGTTTAAATCTCATCAGGGGAGCGAAAGTTGATCATTTTTTTACGCTCTTCCCTTTTTACTTCTTTCATTGATAACTGCTCGGGCTTTATAACTCCCTGGGGGCCAATAGCCCAGCTTAAAGGCCTTTGTTCTTTTCCTACAGAGGCAGCCAACAACATCAATCCCTGCATAAAAGCATCCGGACGGGGCGGGCAACCGGGTACGTATACATCAACAGGTAAAAACTTATCTACTCCCTGTACAACACTATAAATATCATACATACCGCCAGAATTGGCGCATGAACCCATGGAGATGACCCACTTAGGCTCCATCATTTGCTCATGCAAACGTTTAATGATAGGGGCCATTTTTACAAAAACAGTCCCCGCTATAACCATTACATCAGCTTCACGGGGAGTTCCCCTTATTACTTCTGCTCCAAAGCGTGCAACATCATATTTACTGGTTAAACTGGTAGCCATTTCTACAAAACAGCACGAAAGGCCAAAATGAAAAGGCCACATAGAGTTTTTTCGACCCCATGCAAGCAAATCCTGAACTGTGGTAAGCATAACACTTTGCCCAACAGACTCTTCAAAAGAACCTGTTCCTTTTAGGGCATTTACCGGTTCAACCGGGTTACTGAGCCACCATTTCATATTATAGGTTTCTTTAGGTTTAGTTTTTGATAGGCTTTCAGGATTTTCTTTCCGTCGGGACCAAAATCCAATGCTCCAATGCTCCACTCATAAATTAGTACAGCAAACAGCAACCCAATAAAAATGCAAATGCTTAAGTAGCCCGGCCATCCTAATTCTTTAAATGCCAGGGCCCATAAAACAATAAAAACAACTTCGATATCAAAAATGACAAATATCATAGCAACCAGGTAAAACTGGGCCGAAAACCGCAGCCTTGCCGACCCGGTTTCTAAGATGCCTGATTCATAAGGCTGACCGGTGGCTCTATCTGTATGACGTTGTCCCAAAAAATAAGAGAGTGAAATAATAAGGATCATTAAGACTAAAACAAAAGCACCGTAAACTATAAATGGCCAAAACGGTACACTGGATGGGTTTGATGCATTCATAATTAATATTATAAAACAACCTCAATAAACTGCTCTTGTCCTTGAATGGGAATTTCCCTGAATTTTAGCTTGGAGAATTATAAATAATTACACTTCGCCTCTAATGTAATGCTCCATGTTTTCGATAATGAATTTTTGTTCTTCGATGATGTATTTCACTACATCGCCAATAGAAACAATACCCATTAATTTACCATTATCTATTACCGGCAAATGCCTTATAAATTTATCGGTCATTAACCTCATGCAATCTTCTATAGTATTAGAAGAGGATACTATAGGCGGATTTTCTGTCATGATTTCCCGTACCGGGATTTCTTTGGAAGCTCTCCCTTTCAGGATTACCTTACGGGCGTAATCTCTTTCGGTGAAGATGCCCACGAATTCCCCTTCTTCCACCACTAAAATAGCGCCGATGTTTTTTTCATACATTAACTCCAGCGCTTCAAAAACAGTAATGTCCGGGCTTACAAAAATTGGAGATTGGCTTTTAGTACACAGAATATTTCTAACACATCCCATAATGAACTCCTTTCTGGTTTCAGGTTTGGTAATAATTCGGTAATAACTTGGTAATAATAAAGTTACTTAATTATTTAATAAAAAAGGGAATTAAATTAAATAAAAATACGACGTTGCCGTTTATTTTTGAATAAATAAATCCTGTTTAAATGCGAGAACGGATGTATAATTAAGCAGGCTGTTACAACAGACCAAACAACTCATCCGCCGGGAACAAAAGCAATCAAAACAATGACACATTTAACCCCTGGTCGGTGTTTCCGCGCACCAGCCCCAGGCGTGTATATTGCATATGATACTTGATTTAGAACCGTTCCAGCTTTACATGATAGCAATAGCTATTAGGTTTTTTTAAACGGGATCATCAACAAATGGTGCGGTGAACACATCGATTATAAGCTAACTATTTTCCCTTTTCGGTGTTATACTTTAGGATATCAAAATTTGTAAATTAGTAGTGCGGTTATTTTAACTACAGCGCTATCATTATTCGTTAAAAATTAAATCCGGCAGCTATGAAAAAATTATTGCACATAGCACTCATCGCGTTTCTTAGCCTGTCGTTATTTATGCTCTTATCGTGCAATAGGAAAAACAATGCTCCATCAACTAACGCCATAAAAGAGATCAATCTTAAGCGGGGAGAAATTATTTTATGCGGCGCTCCAAGCAGAAAATTGGGCAGTGTCGATTTTGAAATATCCTGTACGGGGCAGGTAAAACAAGACTTTAACCTGGCCATTGCCCTGCTCCACTCATTTGAGTATGACGAAGCCGAAAAGGCGTTTGCAAAGGTTATTGACGAGGAGCCCAACTGCGCCATGGCCTATTGGGGTGTGGCAATGTGCAATAATCACCCGCTTTGGTCGCCACCAGCCGAAGCTGAACTAAGAAAGGGGGCAAAGGCAATTGCCATTGCACAGTCCATCAAACAAAAATCAAAAAGAGAATCCGGGTATATTGAAGCCATGGCATCGTTTTATAAGGATTGGGATAAAGCAGATCATCATACGCGGAGCGTCCGTTTTGAAAAAAACATGGAAAAAATATATCGTAACAATCCCAACGATAAGGAAGCGGCAATATTTTATGCTTTGGCACTTGATGCATCGGCAAACCCCGCCGACAAATCTTTCAGCAATCAAAAAAAGGCCGGCGCTATTTTAACATCCTTATACCCCGGAGAGCCCGATCATCCTGGAATAGTACATTATATTATCCATACTTACGATTATCCCGAGCTTGCCCTGTTAGCGCTTCCTGCAGCGCGAAAATATGCTTCCATCGCCCCATCTTCGGCACATGCTCAGCACATGCCTTCGCACATTTTCACAAGGCTCGGTATGTGGGCCGAATGCATAAAATCAAATCTTGTTTCAGTTTCCAATGCTAAATGCTATGCAGCAAGTGCCGGCATCCAGGGCACCTGGGATGAAGAACTTCATGGTATGGACTATCTTGTTTATGCTTACTTACAAAAAGGGGAAACTAAACATGCAAAAGAACAATGCGATTATCTTAAAACTATTGGTGTGGTATACCCGGTAAACTTTAAAGATGCCTATGCTTTTGCAGCTATTCCGGCCCGCTATGTGCTCGAAAACAAACTGTGGGAAGATGCAGCCGCCTTAAAAGCACACCCGGTTAACTTTCCATGGCAAAAATTTCTGTGGCAAAGGGCTATTACCAATTTTACCCGGCTTCTTGGTTTTGTGCATACTGGTAAAGCAGACTCAGCTAATAAGGAGTTAAAGAAACTGCATGTTATATACGATACCTTAAATAAGCAAAATGATGCATATAAAGCTAACCAGGTGAAAATTCAGATCAATACCGCCGAAGCGTGGATACTGCTTGAAGAAGGAAAAAATGCTGAAGCGTTAACGACAATGATTATGGCTGCCGACATGGAAGATAATACTCAAAAACATCCGGTTACCCCGGGCGAAGTAATTCCTGCCAGGGAATTACTGGGAGATATGCTGCTGCAAATGAACAAACCCGCGAAAGCTTTAGCTGCTTATGAAGCGGATTTGGAACTACATTCCAACCGATTTAACGGTCTCTATGGTGCAGGGCTATCTGCCGAAAAGCTACACGATTTAAAAAAGGCAAATTCTTATTATAAGAAGCTGGTGGCCATTGCTGACGCACCCGGTTCAAACAGACCCGAACTTGAAGCCGCAAGATCATTTTTAAAAGCACAAGATTCTAACTGATGCGCCAGCTATTAAGGAGTTTTTAGAAAACGAGATCATCAACAAATACCGCGGTAAAACAGCCACCATAAGTTAAAAAATATTTATTGCTGTTGTTGTTCCCTGGAACCATGTGTCACGGGATATTGAACAACGCTTTCTACAAAGTGCACGATTTGAGTTTAAGATTGACCAACAGGACTGAATGGTCTACAAAGCTTTTTGACCAGTTCTTCGCTGCCGGTGAAGGACGTAGCGCTTAAACCCAATCCGCAGAACATCATATAGCAACGTGTAAAGAAGTATACCAGCCGGTATCAGGAACGCGTGAAAGCTAAGTGAACGAAAACCCCATGCGCCGGCCAGTGCGCCGCACATAAAGAAGAAAATAATTGCCAGTCGCAGTTTGATGCGTGATCTGAGCAACGGTCGGTCTTCCCTTCTTTTCTGTAACACCTGGCCCAGCTCGATCCCAAGGTCGGTAAAAGTACCTGTCAGGTGTGTTGTCCTGACCACAGAACCCGATACCAGCGAAACGAGCGAATTCTGAAGGCCCATGGCAAATAACAGGCTACCGGCAAATATTTCCTTTGCGATCAGGCTACCATTATAATGATGACCCAGCAAAGCGACCGACATTATAATAAACAATTCGATAAGGATTGGAATGACATAAGAATATTGCTGATTACGACCGATGCGGGATATGATCAGACTGGAAATAACGGCCCCGGTTAAAAAGAGCAGCATCCATAAAGCAACCACACGTGCGGTTGCCCAATCCTGAAAAGCGATCCGTTCGGCGAACAAGGCGGCATGGCCGGTCACATTGGTTGTCAGTACAGCAAATCCGAGAAATCCCGCAGCATTAACAAATCCTGCCGTGATCCCCAGCAAGGATGCCAGTTTAACATTATGCCAATAAGTGCGTTTCGCTCCCTGGTGCCTTAACATGTGATGGTTGGTGATTTAATTACAAAGATACGGCGAATTGCCGCCCGGAAAAGCAGAAACCTTTCGCACGTAAAAAATTTAGCCATTGGCCGGTGTTTTCACCATAGCCAAGCCACGGCCTTGTATTGCAGCTAATACTTGATTACAACCATTACAGCTTTACGTAATAGCTATTAAAGCCATTTTAGAAAACGAGTTTATCAACAAATGTTATTTTGGGATATATGAAGTGATCAGTGTAGTTACAAACTGCGGGAATAGTCTATGTAAATAGAACCGATGATATTCCGGACTTTGTTATCCAAAATTTAATTGCAACCCGATATATTCATTAATAAATCACGCTATAATGTTTATCTTCATAGCTGTTATGAAACGTTGCCTTATCATCATGATCATTTTTTGCAGCTTGCTTAACCAGGTTTGGGGGCAATCGCCATCAGCTGCTATTGACAGCCTTATTAAGTACCGGATTATAACGGCCAAACAGCGCCCGGTGATGAAAAAAGAACTCAGCAGATATAAGGGCTACGCTTCTTCCCGTGTTATCATTCTTTCAGGGTTGCAAAGTGTCATGCTGCAAAAAATATTCCATGTAAACCCGCATAGAACCGGCATTTTCGTTTCTTATAGTGATAGCAATCTCAATAAAAAAAGTCAGGACAGCGTAAACACGTCCCTCCGCCTCTTGTTGGAGAAAATTAATAAAGCGGGTTTGTTGACCAGTAGGGTTTATACCTACACGCTAAAAGGTATAGACAGCAACCGTTATGTGGCTGAGGTGCAAATGACCGGCAGTTTGGCAGAAATGAGCTCACGCCTGGAATGGCTGGCGCCAAACAGACTGCTACCGGTTGCAGAACAGCTACATAACAGTGGAATCGTTAGCGATTCGTCTTTTCTGCGGTTACAGGACGATATCAGGAACGGTATTATAGAATCGGTATTTCAATTAAACGACTATTGCAAACTGGGCCGGACCTTTGACCTTAAAAAATATCCTGCCAACCCACACCTCTGGCTGGTGCAGCTCCATCGCGACATAGCCTCAATTATACCAGAGCTTAATTTTACCAATTTCAGTTACATAACCACCCATGATTCATCTTCATCTACCGAAGGCTTCCCAGAAACTAAATTCAAGGTGAGTTTAACCTGCAACGGGCGTATTTACAAATATACAAGTGCAACGTTCGATTACGGAAGCAAGCAACGTGAAGTGCCACCAACCGATATTTTTGCCAAATTTTTTTTTCGCATTTTCAATAAGGTTTTGACTGATCAACAATCGCCGCTGCGGCTGCACGAAGTGATGTTTAGCCGGGGCAGCTCCGCAGGTTTACAATACCTGCCCATTATAGCGTTACGCGCAGATCAGGTCGAAATATTTATGAAAGAGCCGTGTATGACATACATGTTTGTGAGCATGGATAGCTACGATAATACACTTACATCTGGCAAAATTGATAGCACGATAACTGAATGGAAAAAGATTGGTCTTTTTGCCCACCTTTCGGAAGCGGAAATAGAAAAAGCGATTGATGATGCCAGAGCAGACAACTGGTATTCGATGAATAAATTACTATCCGATTTTCCGCATGTGGTTTATCCTCTGCATACGGCGTCGATGGACCCGCATACTCCTTACACCAGCATTTTAAATCACTTTGCCGAGATTACCCATGGCGCATTTAATCCAACAAGGATTTCCGAACAAAAAGTAACCGGCGGTTATAAATTACAATATGTATTTAAGGGTAAAACTCATTCTTATACATTTCTTACCGCATACGGCTGGATGGACACCAGGTTTACATCATTTATGAAACGCCTGGCGCGCGATAATAATTTACCAGGCAATTTTTATCAGCTTAAATATGAAGACATCGTCATTTACCTGACGGATCAGCAGCACATATATGCAGTAAAAAATGGATTACTGAACTTTGATGCAACAACGCACTAAAGCCATACCCGTTAAGTCACAAAGCTACAACCATTTGCTAAACCAATCCACCGTCATTTTAAAATGCTCTGGTGTCGAGGTATGGAAAAGCTTTGGTGTTACATCACGGCTAATTTTGTCTGTCGCGTTTTGGGATGTATAGGCTTGCATGGCAGATGCATAGGCAATGTTTGCGCCGGGCAAAGGACAGTTCGGATCATTTTCGGTACCAACAATCAATAGTGCCCGCGGGGCCATCAGCCGAAGCATGGATGGGCAGTCAAATTCGCCGGTAATACCGGGTAGTAATTTGTCCCATACTGCTTTTACGTTGCGTTTATTCAAAACAGTGTCGCCAAGTTCTCTGGCAGCCTGTAAATGTGCCGACTGAATAGTGCCCACCCGGGCCTGCCATTTATCATTATCTAACGACCATTTGAAACTCTGTACCGAAATATCCAGCACAATCACCTTTATCCGCTTATCTGCCGATGCGGCAAGCCATGTTTCGATACCACCCATTGATATACCGCCCATGCCAATACGCTTTCCATCTACATCCGGCCTACTCACCAGGTAATCTGTTACCCGCCACAAATCAAAAGCGGTATCAAACAAAAACGGATGGGTTTGGTGGGCTTTGTCCTTATTTTCCCATGCCGCGGTGGCCGCTGCCACATACTCTGTTGAACCATGTGCGCCTCCGGCAATACGTTCGCCATGAAACCGGGCGTCAATTGCCACGCCCATGATCCCACGTTTAGCTAGCTGGTACAATATTTTTTTGTTATCCTCTTTCCGGCCGCCCGTTCCATGTAAAAAAATAACCGCCGGGTATGGCCTGGTTCCGGTAACAGGTTTGTAAATAAGCATAGGCACCTGTTCGTTTTCTTCGCTGTAAATAAAACCATGCTCTACAATAACCGAATCTGTTTTTGTTACCTCAAAAGAGGGATTTAGCGGAACACGCGGTCTATCCAGCAGCTTTTTAAAATAGGCAGCCACATTGCCTGCAGGAGGATAATTTATTTGCTGCGCAAATGAAACCAGCGAGCACAACGATAATACCATCGCGGCGCAAAGAACCTTGATCTTAAACAACATATGGAAACGGATTTATGGGTACAATATATAAAACATAGCGCTTAGTTATTGTAACAATCTAAATAGGTGGATATTGTGGATTTTTATCCTACAGCCGGAATATCAAATCTATGGTCCTTGGTACGTCAGGAAATAAATTATTACTTTCGAAATGATTATATAATCAAATCCAGCCAATTGTAGCGCAAAACCTCTAACATAATTTTGAGACTATTCAAATGTGTTCGGCCCGCGGTTTGTATTTTCAGCCAGGCGTAGGCCGAACAATGTATTAATTTATAGACAGCTCACTTGCTAATATTACAACACCTTATACACTTGCCCGGTTTGACTGCCCAGCACGCTTTTAATATAGGCCTGCGTTACCCGGTGCATGCTAACCGGGATATGCCCATGAAAATATGGGAAATAGGCCGGCGATTCCTCTACCACATCAGGCGCTACAGCGTTTATGCGTATGCCGTTACCAAGCTCAACTGCTGCGCCGCGCACAAAGCCATTAATGGCTCCGTTCATCGCGCTTAAATTAGCTCCCAACACAATCGGGTCCTCGGCCAATGAACCTGAGGTTAAAGTGAAAGATCCTTTTGAATTGATGTAGTGCTGGCCTATGAGTACCAGGTTAACCTGCCCCATCAATTTACTGTTAACACCTATCCTAAAATCTGCATCCTTCATACTGCCCAGCGGCCCGAAATGACCATCGCCGCTTGCGCAAACCAGGGCATCAAATTTACCGGCTTGCTTGTAAAAGTTTTCAATCGATTCGGGCGAAGAGATATCCACCTGCAGGTCGCCGCTTTTTGACCCTGCCTTTATTACTTCATAATCTTTTTGTAATGCTTCGGTAACGTGTTTTCCAATTGTGCCGGTGGCACCAACAATAATTATTTTCATAATAGTTTTTTTTCACAATATTAACCTAATACTTTACTTTTGTCAAGTAATGGCATAATTGTCAAGTATTGACAGTTTGGTCACTAATGTTAGATACCAGCATGTTAGCAGAAGAAATAAATAAAAAATATATTGATCCGGTTTGTGATTGCCCCATAACGGCTGCTATTGGCATTGTTGGCGGCAAGTGGAAACCAGTTATTATCTGGATTTTGATAACCGGCCCGAAACGGTTTGGCGAACTTCATAAAACAATCCCTGGCATTGCGCTGAAAGTGTTATCGAGGCATTTAAAAGAACTGGAAGCCGATGGCATTATAACCCGGAAAGTATATGCGCAGGTCCCGCCAAAGGTTGAGTACACGCTTACAGAAAAAGGGCAGTCGCTTAATGATGTTATGCAGCTGCTGGCCGATTGGGGCAGGAAAAATATTGTGGTGGCCGTTTGAGCATCTTGGTATGCATTAGTTGTTGGAACCCTTCTTCAGCTCGATTGGCCTGAGCCCGATTGCTCTGGCTTCGAACAACTGGGTGGTTTTGGACTACCTCAAATAATAAATCTGAGGACGAAAGTTGAGCCATACAGACAAGTAAATTGAGCCGTGAAAGACATCGGCCAGTTAATATAAAGCTGATCTTTGTGTTACATAAAATATCAGCTATGAAAAATATAACAAAAATAAACCTCGGCAAAAATGGCCCACTCGTTTCTAAACTTGGCTTAGGCTGCATGCGCATGTCGTCGGTTTGGGGAGGCCCGGTTAATGACGAAGGTGAAAGCATTGCAACCATTCAGTCGGCATTAGATAGCGGTATTAATTTCCTGAACACCGGCGATTTTTACGGCAGCGGCCATAACGAGTTGCTGGTGGGCAAAGCCATCAAAGGCCGAAGAGATGACGCGTTCATCAGTGTAAAATTTGGAGCTATCTTTTACAACCGCCAATGGATCGGGTTGGATCTGCGTCCCATTGCTATCAAAAACTTTATCAACTATTCGCTGGTGCGTTTGGGTATAGATACTATCGACCTTTATCAGCCCTGCAGGCTTGATAACAGCGTTCCGGTAGAAGATGTGATAGGCACCGTAGCCGACATGATTAAAGAAGGAAAGGTGCGTTACCTCGGCGTTTCTGAAATAACTGCCGAACAACTGCGCAAGGCCAATAGCGTGCACCCCGTAACGGCATTGGAAATAGGCTATTCATTGGCCGATCGACAGATAGAAGCCGACCTGCTGCCTGCCGCGAAAGAACTGGGCATTGGCGTAGTAGCCTTTGCCAATACTGCTGAAGGCTTGCTTACCGGCGAAATGAAAGCGCCCCTTGCAGCCGATGCTTACCACAACCACTTCTCACGTTTCCAGGGCGACAACCTGGTGAAAAACCTGGAAAAAGTTGAGGTATTGAAGGCAATGGTAAAGGAAAAAGGGGCCACTCCTACCCAATTGGCAATAGCCTGGGTGAACGCACAGGGCAATCATATTATGCCATTGGTAAGCATGAGCCGCAGGTCGCGCCTGCCTGAGAACATACAGGCCATGAACATTGAATTTACTCCCGGCGAGATGAATACACTTAACACGCAATTTTCGCCCGGCGCTATACTTGGCGGTACATACCTGCAACGATAACGGGTGGGGCTGTGCATAAGCCCCACCTATTTTATATCTTTACATAGTGACAAATCCAACCGAAATAATACCAGGCGTCATCTTTTATTCCTACCTCTCTACCAGGCAAAAGCATAGAGTGGGCTTTATGTCGCACAATAGCCTGGTATTACAGGTTTCCGGGCAGTTTACCTTGGAAACTGCCGGCCAGAAAATTTCGATGAAACGGGGCGAAATGCTGCTGATAGGCAAAAATCAGCTGGGGCAAATCACCAAGACCCCGCTGCCCGATGAGGATTATGAAACCATTGTGATTTCGCTGCAGGAAGACCTGCTCAGAAAGATAGCGCTTGACGAGCAAATAGATATACAGCATAAATACACCGGCCCGCCCAACATTCTTATCCCCGCAAACGATTTTCTGCAAGGCTATTTTCAATCGATAATACCCTATGTACGGAATTCAGCAGAAAAACTGACGGCAGACATGGGCATTTTGAAAGTAAATGAGGGCGTGAAATTACTGCTGCATATCATGCCAGAGCTCAGGAACTTTCTATTCGACTTTTCGGAGCCTCATAAAATCGACCTGGAAAAATTCATGCTCAGCAATTTTCATTTCAATCTCCCCGTTGAAAAATTTGCGCAACTCACCGGGAGAAGCCTCGCTGGGTTTAAGCGCGACTTCCAAAAAACATTCGGCATGGCGCCCCGGCACTGGCTGCAGGAAAAAAGACTGACCGAAGCCCGCCATCTTATAGAAACAAAAAACAAGCGGCCATCTGCTATCTACCTCGACCTGGGCTTTGAAAGCCTCTCCCACTTCTCCCATTCGTTTAAGAAAAAATTCGGCAAGGCACCCACCGGGTAGTTGATGTTTTCAAGCCGGGCGTTTATTTTTAATATAATTGTAGCATTTAGCTACGTAGCTACGTTATATAACAAATAGTGATTATTTAATATAATACGCCTAATTTATAAACCAACAAACTAAACTTATCATGAAGTTAATTTACTACTGTACATGTATCATAACTTGCCTGGCCATAATGAGTTGTCATAAAGATAAAAACACCGAAGATAATACCGTTAAGCAATTAACCGCAGCCGATGCAGGCAGCACAGCGTCGGCTGCCATGGGCCAAACCATTTCTTTAACCTTGGGTAATCCCGGCGATGGCGGCTACCAGTTTAACAACCCTCAGTACAAAACTTCGGTATTAACATTACAGAGCCATACGCACCAAAATGGCACAAATAATATTGGCGATTTTGGTAAGGATACCTGGAATTTTACCGCAAAAGGAAGCGGCACAACAACGCTTGAAGTTACAGCCAGCCGCGGCAGTACCGAAACGATATCAATGTTCTCTAACCAGATCATCGTAAAATAAAAAATCATATACTAAGATCTGTCTAAAAATAAAGACAGTCATTGCTTCGTACCTACCCATAATGTGTTTGCAAAAAGCCTTTTGTCATGCTGAACGGAGTGCACTGTTGTCCGGTAAAAGAATAATTTTCAGAGAAAAAGCAAGGGGTAAGCCGAAAGCCTACCCCTTTGTGTTGATATTTGAGTTACCACACTTAAACATTCAACATGGGCAAAAGTACTTTTTTTACCGGACAGCCGGTGCTGAACCAGTTATTAAGTTTAATAGACCGTAATGGTGTTCGATCGGTAGCAAGGC
>NZ_JBFUKX010000060.1:0-28493 GCF_056400605.1 Mucilaginibacter sp. P5_A4
ATTGGGTCATCTCCTTACCGCTGAAGGTCATCTCCTTACCGCTGAAACGCTTTACGTGCACGATATTTCTCCTGGCCAGGAAAACCACACAGGCAATGAGTACCAGTACCGCCAGCACCTCAAAGCCGCCGATCAGGAATCCATATAAACTTCCCAGGGGTTTTGAAAATATCCTGTGCGAGCCAAACAAGCCGTCCACCATGATCTCCAGCACCTCGATGTTGATGAGCACGAAACCTGCATAAATAAAAATATGCATTACCGCTGCCAAAGGGCGTTTCACCATTTTGCTTTGGCCAAGGGCTACCTTGGCCATCGTTTTCCAGCGCAGACCAGGCTGATCGCTGCGATCGGTATCCCGGCCCAGCAGGATATTGCGCCGTATTTTACCCGCGTTTTTGGAGAACAGGTAAACAGCGGCAACAAATAGGATGAGAAATAGTAGCTGTGCAATCATTATGCGTGCATAGTAGTTTTTTCAAAGTTAAATGAATTGTTGACACCGAAAAAAGTTTTCAGAACGAAAAAAAATACAGACGCTAAGTGGTTGATTTATTGGGATATTATTTAAAACAAGTGTCTATCCTATCAGAAATTTAAACTTTTTTCAAAAAATAATTCTCAAACCCGAAAAAGAAAACTACATTTGCACTCCTCAAAAGGGGGTATCATAGCTCAGTCGGTAGAGCAAAGGACTGAAAATCCTTGTGTCGCTGGTTCGATCCCAGCTGATACCACAAGTCAAAAAAAGCCTGTTTTCTAACGAAAACGGGCTTTTTTTGTGCTTTTAGGCGTATTTTAGCGCTATCTCTTCTATATGCTCAATCGAGTGATTAGCGATTTAACAAGTTTTATTTGTTGAACTGACCGAAAATTATTGTGAAATAATTGTGGAAAAATTCGGTCGCTAAATTATTAAAAGAAATGGCTACTGTCAGAGAGGTAATTCTACCATTAGAAAAGAAAAAAGATGAAACATGGAATGTAAAAATTAGGGTAAATCATAAAGGCAAAAACTTTTATATTAAAACCCAACACTTTATTGGATCAAAACAGATACGAAAAGATCATTCAATTAAAGATCCCATCATCTTAAAATTAATGAATCCAGTTCTTGATGATTATAGAGAGAAGATTAGTGAATTGGGCTCCAAGCTGGAATTATACAATGTACGCGAATTAGCAGATTTCCTCATTGCAGACGAACCGATAACCGCAGACGAAATAAATATCATTTCATTCGGGACGAGCCGAATTAAGGAGTTAAGAACTGCAAATAGGGCCGCAAGCGCATCTAATATGCAAACAGTAGTCAATAGCTTACTTGATTACTTTAAATCCAATACCGTGCCTATTACCGCTATCAGGGCCAAATTCTTACTTGCTTATGAAAAATATCTGCGGTCTGAAAGAGAAATTACCCGACTGGAYCAATTTAAAGAGCCTTATAAAAGAACGGTACAGGGATTAAGTGATACTGGGTTACATAACCATATGCGTGATCTAAGGATACTTTTTAATAATGCTGTTGATTTTTATAATGATGAAGATTTAGAAAACATTGTTATCAAACATTACCCTTTTAAAAAATACAAACTGGTACAGGTTACGGAAAAAACCAAGAAAAAACTGACTGTTGCTCAGGTTAGAAAAATCAGAGATTGTGTAGTACAGCCTGGAGGTAGAATGGAACTCGCGAGGGACCTTTTTATGCTGAGCTTTTATTTGTGCGGCATGAATGCTGTAGACTTATATAAACTGAAAGCGGTTGATATTGAATTAGATCGTGTTGATTATAATAGGTCAAAAACACAGTCAAGAAGAAAGGATAAGGCCTTTATTAGTATTAACATTCCTGAAATCGCGGTGCCTCTGTACACCAAATATGCGGGAACATTACAGCTTCGGTATGCTTCCCATAAAACGCTTGACCGTGCGGTAAGTATAGGTATACGGGCAATGGGGAAACAATTAAATATTCCTGAATTGGAATTTTACGATGCAAGACATGCATTCGGTGATTGGGCAAGGAATATTTGTCGTTTTAGTAAAGACGATGTTGGTTTGGCATTAAATCATAAAGATCAGAGCAATTCGATAACGGACTTTTATGTTTCAAAAAGTTGGGCGATAATAGATGAGGTTCAAAAAAAAGTAATTAAACTTTTATAGAGCTTCAGTTATTAGAGTTCGATTCCCCTACGAGCTACTAAAAACAATATCGAAAGATTATAAAAACCTACAAATCAAATGATTGCAAATTCTTTTAGATGGTAAAAGCTACACGCTTATCCTGAATGAAAATAAACTGTGGATGGAGAAAACTCCTGAAGAAAACAGCGCGCTTGACCCCGGGTTGGTCCTGGCCATTAGCAGGGCTGTGACTCTGCGTTACCCTGTTTAAGTTCGGGAATTATAGTGGTCGGAGCCCTGCATTGTGCATTTTTCTTTAACCGATTCCACTCCTATCTTTTTAAATACGATAGCGATTTTTTCAACCGCTTCTTCTATTTGAGTAAAGCTATGGGTAGCCATCAATGAAAATCGCAATAAGGAAGCTTCAGGAGGAACTGCAGGAGACACCACGGGGTTTACAAATACCCCCATATCCAACAGGTATTTCGTAGCCAGGAACGTTTTGTCATTATCACGGATATAAATAGGTAAAATAGGACTTTCTGTAATTCCCAGATCAAAGCCCTCCGCCAACATCAGCTGGACAGCATAGCGGGTATTCTTCCATAATTTCTCCATCCGTTCCGGTTCACTCTCGATAACATCCAGGGCCGCTAAAACACTGGCTACAGCCGACGGTGGCATACTGGCACTAAACATCAATGATCTTGCCCTGTGCTTCAGGTAATCTATGGTTTCCGCGTTACTGGCTGCAAAACCGCCCAAAGACGCCAGGGACTTGCTGAAAGTTCCGGTGATCAGGTCCACCTGATTCGTCAGGTTAAAATGAGAAGCTGTACCGGAACCCTGATAGCCGATCACACCCAGGCTGTGCGCATCGTCGATCATGATATTGGCACCATACTGATCTGCAATCGTCACTATTTCAGGTAATTTCGCGACATCTCCTTCCATGCTGAAAATGCCGTCCACTACAATGAGTTTAACAGCTTCTTCCGGGAGTCTGCTGAGCCTTCGCTTTAAATCCTGCATATCATTGTGTGCGTACCTGATCACCCGGGAAAATGAGAGGCGGCAACCGTCTATAATGGACGCATGATCCTGTTCATCCAGTATCAGGTAATCATTTCGCCCGGTGATACAGGATAAGACACCGAGATTAACCTGGAAACCGGTGCTGAATAAGATGGCGGCTTCTTTACCAACATAGCGGGCCAAACGGTTTTCCAATTCCACATGGATATCGAGTGTCCCATTGAGGAACCGTGAACCTGCGCAACCGGTGCCGTATTTATCAATCGCTTTTTTTGCGGCCTCTTTTATTTTCGGATGGTAGGTCAACCCCAGATAGGAATTGGAACCGAACATCAATATCCGCTTACCGCCAATAATGACTTCGGTATCCTGACCAGATTCAATTGCCCTGAAATAGGGATAAAGTCCTTTGGCTTTAATTGCTGATGCATCCGTAAACTGCGCGATTTTATGATGAAGGTTTTTACGCATTGGTCTTCGTTTTGTTCAACTGCCGGATGAAGGTTTTATATTCATCAGCCGTTAGCAACGGTTTTCCATTGTCTAATATGGCGGCTTCTATTTTGATGAGCCAGGTATGATACGGCTCCCTGTTCACTAATCCAGGATTTTTGCGCATCTCCGGGTTGATCTCCACAATAATCCCGGTAACTGGCATGAACAGGTCCAATACTGTTTTAGGACCTTCGATGCTGCCTATAAATCTTTCTCTTTCAACCGTTTTATTTAAATAGGGAATGGTAACAACAACAATGTTCGCTAATTCCTTTTGTGCAAGATCCGTTATGCCCATCAAAGCATACTGCGCCTCAAAGCGGATCCATTGGTGGCCCGTCGTATAGTATAATTGTTCAGGATAATTCATACTGCGCTATTTATGTATATTAAAAATGATATCGTCCGATAAAACGTCGTTCGCCCGTTGTAAAGCCTTTTCAAAAGTGTCTCTGATATTACTTTTCCCGATTTGAAATAACAAACGTGCCATTTTTAATTCCCCCATTACCTGTTCGCTATTCACCTCGGAAAGGATGAGTTTGGTTCCCCGCTTTTTTATTTCTTTATGAACGTCTCTCAATACTCTGATACCAGTCGCATCAATAACGGGTACATTTCCCATCCGGATGATCAGTACTTTTGCGGGTTTCTCTAAAACCTTCATGGCATCCTTAAATTTATAAGCCGCACCAAAAAATAAAGGACCATTGATCTCAAAGACATCAACGCCTGCAGGGATTACTTCCGTGATAAGTTCATGGTCAGGTAATTGATCTGCGGAAAAAATAGCTTGCTGTACAGAACTGGTTTGCATCATTTTACGCATAAACAGGAAGGCTGCCAGGATCATTCCAATTTCGATAGCTACCGTCAGATCTACCAGTACAGTCAGCCCAAAAGTGGTCAGTAAAACGGCGGCATCACTTTTGGAGCCTTTTAAGACACTTATAAAATTTTCCAGTTCGCTCATGTTCCAGGCAACCACGATCAATATCCCGGCGAGTGTTGCCATCGGGATCAGCGCCGCCCATTTGCCTACAAAAAGCATGATCAGGAGCAGGGTGACGGCGTGGATGATCCCTGCAATGGGTGTTCGCCCGCCATTTTTAACATTAGTGGCTGTTCTTGCAATCGCACCGGTTGCAGGGATACCTCCAAAAATGGAAGAGCAGATATTCGCCAGCCCCTGAGCGATCAGTTCTGTATTAGACCGGTGGTTTCCGCCGATCATGCCATCTGCAACAACCGCTGATAATAAAGACTCAATGCTACCCAGTAATGCGATGGTAAAGGCAGGCCTGATCAATTGCCGAACGGTTGCCAGGCTGACGCCCGGAATTACCGGGCTTGGTAAAGAAGAAGGGATAGCCCCGAAACGACTGCCAATGGTTTCTACAGGCAGATGAAAGAACCAAACAACCCATGTGCTGATAACAATAGCAATCAGTGAACCTGGAATCTTATGGGTTATTCTGGGCCATAGCAAAACCACCAGTAAAGTAAAAATACAGATGAACAGGGCATATAGATTTACAGAGGACAGGTGCCGGCCATAATCCAGCCACTTGCTGATAAAATCCGCAGGGACGCTTCCCATTTTCAAACCTAAAAAGTCTTTTACCTCCGAGGAAAAAATGATGACAGCGATCCCGGTGGTAAAACCAATGATCAAGGGATAGGGGATGTATTTGATGGTATTGCCCAATTTGACCAAGCCCATGATGACCAGGAGGATTCCGGCCATAAAGGTGGCGATAACCAAACCGCTGACACCAAACTGCTGAACGATACCATAAACGATGACGATAAAAGCCCCCGTAGGGCCGCCGATCTGTACCCGGCTACCTCCCATGGCGGATATGATCAGCCCGGCAATAATAGCGGTAAAAATTCCTTTTTCAGGGGACACGCCGGAGGCTATGGCAAAGGCTATAGCTAAAGGTAGGGCAACGATACCTACAATTATACCGGCAACAACATCTTTATAAAATTGTGCCCTCGTGTAATTTTTAAGGGTATCGATCAGTTTTGGTCTGAACAGATTTATCATAATGCTCGTTATTGAAACCATTTATATTTATTCCCGTCAACTGGCGTATCTGTGTCCAGTTCAGGGTGATAATGTACCTTTGGTGACAACCAGTAAAGCAATATCACACGGGAGTACCGGAAATTTAGCGGGGAAAGGACGAATAAGCCACCCAGGATCGTGGCAATATATAGCCATGGTGAATCGTTATTTCGGGTGATCAGGAAAGTGGTAACCCATAAAAATCCCCCCACTGCCACATTCATAGCGTAGCCCACATACATCGCCGCATAGAAATAGCCCGGTTCAATCTCAAAAAACATCTGACAATGCGGGCAGTTTAGGTTGATCCTGTTGGAGCCCAGGCTGTATGTAGCCCCCTCAAACATATTTCCCCTGCGGCAGCGCGGGCATTTGGCGTGCAGCATAGCCCATGATTTTATTGTTTTTGCCATTATTTATTTTATCAATGCTGTTCTTCTTTTATAACTCCTCAATTACTATGCTGATCCAGGAGCTCACTCTTTAATCCACATTTTCAGAAACCTGCTATAGGAATTACTGACCAATTGGTAACCTGGTGGAACCTGGCTATCAGCGCCATGGAATGTCACCAGCCTTGTTTCCGGGGGCTTTTTGTCCAGCATTTCATAAACAAACCGGCTATAGCGATCATAAAGCTCAAAGGATGTTTTTACTGCATAATCGATCCTGCTATCAGGTTCGATATTTTCATAAAAAGGATTATAAAAATAAAAGTGATCATAATCATCAAAATCCAGCTCGGTCAGGTTACCATGAATGAAATTCACATTGGGTAAATCAATCTCTTCCCTGGCTATTTCTGCGAAAGTAAATAGTTCGCTCCGCTGTTCAATACCGTAAAATGTCGTTTCCGGATGGAAGAATCCAGCCACCAGGCAGAACTTTCCGACTCCGCTCCCGATATCCAATACTTTGGCGTTTGGGATGGCCAGGAACTCTCCCGCTTTTTTAGCGATGTCAACGGAGGTCCAGTGCATAGGTGATAAATCCTGAATATGTTCAGGATACAGTTCGTCGAAAACATAGTCTTTACGGAAAAGGGCCGGACTTAAGGTACCATGGAGCATGTAGCTATCTTTTTTATCGGTTTCAAAACTCCTGAAGGGAGCGGTTAAAAATTTGAATACGTTCATCTGGATTATTCTTTGATCCACATTTTTAGCAAAGTATCCGAGGAAACATCTGCCAGCCTATAGTCCGGCGGGATCTCCTGTTCTAAACTCTGGAAGGTGACCAGACGTGTTCCTGAAGGTTTTGAGTTTAGCGCCATATAAAGGTATTGGGTATAGTAGCTATATAAGCCTTCTGATAATTCGATGGTATTATCAATTTGGTTTACCGGATCAATATTCTCGTAGAATGAATTATAAAAATAGAAGTGATCAAACTCTTTAAAATTAATCTGGGTGACATTCCCATAAATGAAATTTACATTGGGCAAACGCGTATATCTTTTGATATTTTCTGCCAAATGATGCAGTTCATGTCTTTGCTCCACCCCGTAAAAAAAAGTTTTAGGAAAATGATAGCCTGCAGCAAGGCAGAATTTACCTACGCCACTACCAATGTCAAGCACCCTGGCATTTGGTAAAGACAGGAATTCTGCGGCTTTTTGGGCAATAGATAATGGTGTGAAATGTTTGTGCGATAGTAATTGAAAATGTTTTGGGTATAGCCAATCAAATTCCGTGTCCTCGCTGAATAAGAGGTTATTGACCAGGTTGTTTTCCGGAGATCTGACTATTTCTGGTTTGATCTTATCCCATGGACGGAGTGGCAGAGGCGAAAACGAATCATCTTTCATCGTATACAAATTTAGATCTATAGCAGCGGCAATAGCATGGTATGACATCAGTATACGGGCTGATATTTATCAGTTTTTGCCAATAAACAGAAGCTTTATATCTTTCCCGCGAGTTTCACTTTGGGCTCATGCAGCAGCCATTAAAACAGGCTTCAATAAATTCGTATCTTTGTAACATGAGCCTATCTGGAATTTTTCCGATTGACAAATGGGAATTCACAACACAGTCTGTTCTTAATACCCTCTCAGAAGAAGATTACAATTTTTTGATCTCCCGGCAGGGAGCGCAGAAATATCAAAAAGGGGAAATTATTTTCAAGGAAGGCGTTGTGCCTTCTGGTATTTATTTTATCCATCAGGGGAAGATAAAAAAGTATAAAGTTGACAGGAGCGGCAGGGAGCAGATCATCTATGTAGCCAACAAAGGCGAATTGATCGGGTACCATGCTGTCTTAGCGGAAGAACGTTGCCCTGATTCTGCCGCCACATTGGAAGATAGCCTGGTTAGTTTTATTCCTAAAGAAGATTTTTTAACTATTCTGGATAAATCGCCACTTTTTACCCGGCGCTTATTGAAAACATTGAGTCATGAGTTTAGCGTGCTGGCCAATGGTATTTCCGTGATTTCACAAAGAACCGCGACGGAACGGCTTGCCATCGCGCTGATCGTGTTAAGGGAAAAGTTTAAGGATGAAGGATCCGGTGAACAAGAGATTATTTTAAATATCTCCAGGATGGACCTCGCAAGTCTGGCCGGGATCGCACAGGAAAATGTGATCCGTCTGTTAAAAGAATTTAAAGAAGAAGGTGTTTTGGAAACTGATGGCCGGAAAATATGGATTAAGGATATTAAGCGGCTGGTTAAAAAATCAAACTACTTGTAATGACCATTCCTGTCGTTGAAGGAACAAAAGGCATATTCGCACTTTCCCCACTTCATTACGTAATTTCAACATAAAGCAGGTGATATTACTCAATAATATTGGTGTTGGTATTTCCGCCTAATTGCTGCACGGCTATTTAAAACATACACGGCACAAACATTGTTCCTTAAAATACACTCTAATTGCCGTAAAATGAAAATTCCCGGGTTTATGCAGGCCATGATATTCGAAAAAGCAGGTCAGCCGCTTGCTCTTAAACGCGTGCCGATACCAAAACCTGCCGATGGGCAGGTCCTGCTGAAGATCCTGGCCTGTGGTATCTGCAGAACAGATCTGCATATTCTGGATGGTGACCTTAACCAGCCCAAACTTCCGCTGATCCCTGGTCATGAAATTATTGCAGAGGTAGCCGGATTGGGAAAAGGTGTAAAAGATCCGCCATTGAAAACCATCGTCGGTGTACCCTGGATGGGTTATACCTGCGGGCAATGCAGATACTGTAAACAAGGTAAGGAAAACCTGTGTGATTATGCCCTTTTTACCGGTTATACCATTGACGGTGGCTATGCTGAATATGCCGTAGCTGATGTCCGGTACTGTTTCCCTCTTACCACCAACAATTACAACAGTGCTTCGGCAGCACCCCTGCTCTGTGCCGGACTGATCGGCTTTCGCTCATACCGGATGATTGATCCCGCTGCAATTAATATAGGCATTTACGGTTTCGGCGCCGCAGCGCATATTATTGTCCAAATTGCCAGGGCACAAGGAAAAAGAGTTTTTGCCTTTACCCGCAACGGCGATGACGCTGCACAACAATTTGCCATGCAATTGGGAGCCGTCTGGGCTGGCAACAGCACGGAAGCCTCCCCGGAACTACTGGATGCCACTATGATATTTGCACCCGCTGGTGAGCTGATTCCTATGGCTTTAAAACAAGTGGTAAAGGCAGGACAGGTTATTTGCGGCGGCATTCACATGAGTGAAATCCCTGCCTTTTCCTACGATCTTATTTGGGGGGAAAGGGTGATCAAATCAGTAGCTAACCTGACCCGCCAGGATGGTCTGGACTTTTTCGATATATTGAAAACAATCCCTGTTCATACGCAAACAACCGTATTCCGTCTCTCACAGGCCAACGAAGCCATTGAAAAATTAAGAAAGGGCCAGCTCAGCGGAGCGGCGGTTTTAACCATGGCCTGAAACCGTTTATAGGAAGCCGGGCTATCGAAAAGTCTTTTATCATTCAACCTTTTAATTACTGTTCAACAGATGCTTAAAAAATAAATGATGGAAATTACGCCTATTATCATTCGTCCCGGATCTCCAACCGCAAAAATAGCTGGCATAAGCGGAATGAATGACTCGCAAGTAATCGAATCCCGAAAGCAATTCGGTTTTAACCGGTTGGTTTATAAAAAGGGCAATCGTTTTTTTGATGCCGTCAAAAGCCTGTCCAAAGAGCCTATGGTATTGCTGCTGCTGGTAACCTCAGGGATTTATTTTTTCAGCGGGAATGCTGGTGATGGATTTTTCCTGGCCCCTGCAATTATACTGGTTTCGGCTATTTCCCTGTATCAGGACTTCCGTAGCCGCAATGCGCTGGAACAGCTCAGGAACTATACACAGGCCGGCCGCAGTGTTATCCGGAACAGCATAACAGTAAGTATAAGAGCTGAGGAAGTGGTTGTTGGTGACAGCCTGGTCGTTGAAGAAGGCGCAGCCATTATGGCTGATGCCACTATTATTCAGTCAAATGGTTTCTCCGTTAAACACAGTGGAAAGCCCAGCAACGATATTTTTTGAAGAGCAACAAAAATTTCGATAAAACACAGCTTTAATTGATCTTGATTCCGATTAAAAAAATTGACGCAAAACATGCAAAACTCGGGGACGGACCACCTATAAATGATGAAAATCAATACGATATGTGACGGAGCACAGATTTTCGGTACAACACTTAAACTATATTTGTATTACCCGATGGATGGAATTTATTCCTGTTTCGGTAAATGAAGCAGGGCACTTTGTCTTTAACGACTGAGGTACTGTTACATTGCGGAACCGGAGACCCCGGTTCCGTTTTTTCAAAACTTTCCACCGTCTCCAGGATAAGACAAATCCGTGCTTTGCATCCTACTCTTTACACGTTGCGCACCTATTCCTAACAACCGTTCCTCAGAAGTTTATAACGTGTAAAAACGATGCTGACTATTAACTCCTGACATGATGATCATCATTATCCAAAGAGACACAAAGCGGGATATTTACAGCAAATACTCATCGTTATGGAAACGCAGGATACAAGACGCACACAGCCTCGGAACAAACTTTATATAAGTTTAGGGCTGCTGACTTATCTACTTGTAACCCGCAACAACGATTCTAACTTCCGGTAGTACAATCTTGGCAATCGAAACCAGATCATTATTTTCCAGGCGCTGGGCCAACTGAAAACCCGGCCGCAAGCTCGTCCTGGTGACCGTGCGGCAGCCGGAGGAATTAAAATCCGTTTTTTCCGAACATTACTTATTTGACCGCATTGTTGCGAAAAACGCGCGCTGCTCTATCGGTTCCGCAACGCTGAAGCTGAAATCACTGGCGGAAAAGGCGCGGGAATACCTCGGCCGCAAAAAAGTCTCCTTTTTAGCCCGCCACGTCATCGTGGCAACCCGGGAACCGCACCAGCATGCTGCGCTCGAAGCGATCAAAGAAACCGGCGCTGCTGGTTTATATGGACAGTAAATTTAAGGTGCAAAATATTCCCATGTGTCCGCAGCCTCGTCATATCCATATCCTCTCAATGCATGTTTTTCTTAGGGTTAATGCTATTATTGAGCGCTTGAATTTTAATCTCCTTTTTTGAGGGCAGCTTACGGTTAATTTCCTCCATGATATCCATTTGTGCGCGCTGTATTTCAAAAAGGTTCTTCATCTGTTCCACGATCAATAAGTCAATTTTTTGATGCAAATTGCGGATTTCGATCTCGGCTTTTAAATTAATCAGATAATCGTTCTCCGCCCGTTTTCGATCCTTAGTTTCCTTTCTGTTCTGGCTCATCATGATGATCGGGGCCTGCAAAGCGGCAACGCAGGACAAAATAAGGTTCAGCAGAATGAAAGGGTAAGGATCGAACGGCTTTTGCCGCAACAGGGTCACGTTGATATATATCCAGACCAATATCCCAAGCAGGAAGAAAATAATGAAACGCCAACTGCCGCCGAACTCAGCCACACGGTCCGCCAGCCGCTCGGCCATCGTAATGGGTTCCCCGGAAATATAAATCTTGTTTGCGATCAATTCTTCTTCCTTTATGGACTCCAGCACGATCTTATGGAGTTTCAAGATATGTTCATCTTCGTTTTTGAGCAATTCAGCAAACTTGTTTTTTTCCATCACGGTTTCGTTTAAGTATTTCGCTGTATGTTAAAAAATCACTTCTAACGGTTTAAGTACCTGGTTAATGGATAATGAGAGCAGGCTGGATGCAAACATCATCGCAAAATCCTGCAAGCCGGGCGCTTACAGTAACGGTACTTTAGCCACCGGTGCAATAAGGTAGGCACCAGGTGTGATTACGAGCCAAATCGCTGTTGCATACCATAGGTATTTATTCCTGAACACATCAGTTTTAAAAATGCCTTGGCGTTTTCTGTGCTCATATTAAACACATGCCGTAGCTGGTAGAGCATGAGTGTAATAAAAGGAAAGTTATTACACAATTCCGGGTTCCATGTTTCTGATTTATGTTCGAAAATATGGATAAATAAAACAGCCCCAAGCGTACACACTGTGATTACCAAAGAGTAGACAGAAATTGATTTCCAGCGTTTTGTGTAAATAATAGCTTCATTTGAATTTCCGGGAGGCTGATTATTTATCCACGCGCATTTGCAAATTGAAATTTGCTACAACCAGGATAAGGTTATTGAGTTTTTACTTTTTCCTTCTTCAGTTTTGCTTGTTCCAACCAGTAGCAGTGAGCAGCGCATGCATGGAGTTTATAATTTTTGTGAACATATCCTTGGCTATGACCCTTTGGATCCAATATTTCACACCTTTCAGCGTCAGAATTTTTTAGCTGAAGCACGACTTGTCCATCATTATTATAATAGTCGCCGTTTTTTTTGGCCTTTCCCAGCTTTGTGCCATCTGCGCTGATCACATTTCCATTCCTGTCGATGAAATATAATTTTTGTCCTTTGTTATTACGGACGATATTGTTTTTATCAATATATCCAAGTTTAGTACCGCCGTGATCGTGCATCCCGCCTTTGGCATTTATGAAAATTTGTTTGATCGAGTCTTGTTTAGTTTGCCCCCAGGCACTAACAGTAACAGCCGTCGTCATTGTCAGTATAACTAATAAGAAATGCAGCTTTTTCATGATTTTGAGTTGATACATTGTTTTATTAAAACAAATATCCTTTAATAAAATTCGTTTTTCAGTGATTACCAGCAATTTAAAAAGTGATTATTGTCACAATTTTCAGTCATTGGTAGTTTCCAGAGAACTTTTTTATAAATAAAGCCAACCCGCAACGTCGCCGGTTTAATTATGTATTGTATTGCCCAGCAAATATTTGTCGCAATGATCATAATTTATATTTGCAATAAAACATTTATGCTTGCATTAAAATTGATATATCACACCCCATATCGTAGGTAAAACTAGCATTGCCACCAGATTCCAAATAGTACCAGTCAAATTTAGGAATTGAAAATGACCAAGATCACTTTTAACCAAGCCCACTGTCATCTTTGAATTTCATATCAACGGGTAAATTTGTCATAGACGACTTAATAGGCTCAGTTTCGTTCTCCCGGAATCATTTATTTAACGGCGGATTCTGTAGGCACAAAAACCGTCGACAACTAATTTGTAAAATCAGCTTTAGCTACATTAAATACTATAGGTTATGTTAGGCAAACTCAATGAAACACAGATCGAAAAATTACTAAAGGAACAAGTAATTGGTCGAATGGCCTGCCAGGCAAAAGGAGACATTTATCTCGTGCCAATCAACTACGTTTATCGGGACGGTTACATCTACAGTCATTCGGCTGAAGGTAAGAAGATCCGTATGATGCGTGAAAATCCAAAAGTGTGTTTTGAAGTGGACGACATACGCAGCGTCTTTCAATGGCAAAGCGTGATCGCAAAGGGCACTTATGAAGAAATCACTGACATTGAAGAAAAACAGCAGGCGATGCAGGGCATTATTCACCGGATCATGCCCTTGGTCACCAGTCCAGAAGGGCATCCTTCACATGGCATTACCGAAAAAGACAGTGATGTTGGCACGAACATCGAGGTAATTGTTTACAGGATCAAGCTGGGAGAAAAGACCGGGCGTTTTGAACAAGGTTAAGTAGTATGTATAAAAAGGCTGGTATTTATATCCTTTTGGGCCCCGGCCCTGCACTCGCTTTGGAAACGGCGCTCAGACAATTGGGCGGTGAGGGAAAATAGATCCGTTGAATGACACTATGAATAACACGATCATTGTAAATGTAAATGGATATGACCTATCCGCTTTTTATAAGCATTATTCTCTCTTGAGCGTGTCGAACAACATTAGAAAAGCGATCTCGAAGAAACGGAAACGCAGCGAATCCTATTTGCTATTACCCTTTCCGGTGTGAGACCCTATGGCGGTTGCCAGGGAAATAAGGTTTATCCGACACAACGGCCGCATATAGCCGTCACAATTAGTGATAAAGGTCATTTATTTTGCGGGCAGCCATCATTACCATTTTCAATCATATAGCGAATATTTGTAAGGATAATTTGGAGCTTTCCAATATAGCAGTAGCATGAAAAAAATAAGCGCGGTCTTTGATGGATTAAAATTCGCGGACAGTACGCTGGATTATGCGATCAAACTGGCAGAAATCAGCAAAGCGCTGCTATCCGGTGTATTTCTGGAGTCATTTCTCTATAATAGTTACCAGCTGGTTGATCTCATCGGAAGTCATGGACTGTCACCTGTAAAAATGAAGCATCTTTTGGAAAAGGATAAAGAAACGAGGTTAAGATCGGCCGGCATTTTTAAACAGGCCTGTAAAAAAGCACACCTTAGTTATGCCATACACAATGAACAAAGTTTTTCTTTACAGGAAGTGCTTAAGGAAAGTATCTATAGCGATCTGCTGCTGATCGGCACCGGGGAAACATTCAGCCACCTACCTGATCAGCCCCCAACACATTTCATACGGGAATTACTCGCAGGGACACAGTGTCCGGTCTTAATCGTTCCACGGGATTACCAGGAAATTGAAAAGGTGGCGCTGCTATTTGACGGCAAACCGGCGGCCGTATATGCGATAAAAATGTTCAATTATATGATGCCTTGGCTACGCAGTAAAGCGACCGAGGTGATTTCCGTGTCAGACGTCCAGGACACGGCGGAACTTCCTGATGATGTGCTGGTCACGGAATTCATCGCCTGCCATTACCCGGCGTCAAGCTATACATTGTTGAACGGCGACCCGGAAGAAGAGCTGATCACCTATCTTAAAACCGGCAGCAAAAACACCCTGATCGTTTTAGGAGCCTATCAACGGAGCGGGGTTTCCCGCTGGTTCAGATCCAGTATGGCCGATCGCCTGATGAAGGAGATCGACGCGCCTTTATTCATTGCTCACCATTAACCGTAAACTTATGGAAAAGATACTTGTTACCACCGACCAGTCCACCAATTCAAAGGCGGCCATCCGTTTCGCTATTAAACTGGCAAAAAAACGCAAAGCGGAATTAGTTATTCTGCATATTTACCACCTTTTAAAACCCTTTAAATGGAGCGACCACGCGTTTGAGGAATATGCAGACACCTTCAAAAAGAAAACAGCGGATGAGTTGTCATCATTTATTGCCGGCATCTATCGCGACATCGATGAACATGAGATCAATTATCAATTGGCCCTTGTATCTAACGTTGATGTGGTGGATGGGATTCTGGATTATGCCAATAAACACAATTGTGCGTATATCTGCATCAGCACCCGCGGCGCCGGTGCCTTTACAAAAATATTTGGCACGCATACCGCTAAATTGATCAGCAGTTCTGCTGTACCTGTTTTATGCATACCAAGCTCCTATCATTTAAAGGAACTCGAACACATTCTTTATGCATCGGATATGACCGATTATGAAAATGAACTTAAAAAAGTAGTTGATTTTGCAAGGCCGATCCATGCCAGTGTAGCGATGATGCATATTTCCTATCCTTATGAATTTGCATTCGATAAGGAACTGGCGGAAGCCACACTGCGAAAAAAAACAGACTATAAGATAAGTTTGTTAACTCCCCAAAGGGATATTACCAATGCTTTGCTTGAAGATATGGACGAGGCCATTAGGGTCAGCAGACCTTCGCTCCTGGTCTTATTTACCCACCAGTCCAGGTCAATGTTTGAAAAATTATTCTTCCCTTCTAACGCTGAGGAATATTCTTTTTACGGCAAGATCCCTTTACTTACCTTTAATAAACAGGAAGAAAAATAAAAAGCTGTAAAACCAATATGCCTGCGCTAATGAAATACCCTTTAGATCGTCCTTTTTCATTAGCCATAGCGGAGGTGATCAGAGTGGCTCAGACAGACAGTGCCAAAGGGCTCTCTGAACATGAGGCGGAAAACCGCCAAAAAGAATATGGCCCCAATGCCTACCAAACGCAACCGCAAAAAAGTTTCTGGCTGATCCTGCTTGCCCAGTTCAGGAGCCCCATTGTTTACCTCCTGGTCTTTGGCGCGGCCGTTTCTCTGTACTTTGAAGATCTTTTAGAAACCATTGCCATCCTGGTGGTTATTATTATCAATGCGCTGATCGGCTTTTTTATGGAAATGCAGGCCCGCAATTCGATGAACGCCCTGAAAAAAATGGAGTTGATACTGGCCAAAGTGATCCGTGATGGCAAAGCCCGGTCGATTCCCGCAGAAGCGCTGGTGCCCGGCGACCTCGTTCCGCTGGAGGCGGGCGATATTATCCCGGCAGATGGTCGTTTAGTAACAGTTAGCCGCTTACAATGCGATGAATCCCCGCTTACCGGTGAATCGCTACCGTCTGATAAGGCTACCGGGCCGCTACCTGTAGATACCGTTATTGGAGACCAGCAGAATATGGTTTTTAAAGGCACTTCCGTAATTAATGGGAAGGGGAAAATGGTAGTCTCCGGTATTGGGCCACATACGCAGTTAGGCGCCATTACCGCGTTGGTTGAAAGCTCGGCCGATACGATCACCCCGCTGGATAAAAAGCTGAATAGGTTAAGCCGGAAGCTGATCTGGATCACTCTGGCCATGACGGCGATCTTTGCTGTAACCGGGATTATCCAGCGGAAGCCGCTATTAACCATCTTTGAAACATCAATTGCACTGGCGGTCGCTGCCATACCCGAAGGTCTACCTATTGTTGCAACGGTGGCCCTATCCTACGGCATGCTGCTGATGGCCAGGCGAAATGCGATCGTAAAGAAATTATCCGCCGTAGAGACGCTGGGCAGCACCGGCGTGATCCTGACAGACAAAACAGGCACCCTGACCGAAAATAAGATCTATGCGGACATGTTTGCGTTCCCCGGAGAAAGTGTTAAGGTGCATATTGCAAACAATCTCCTAAAATTTCCAGGCGGCGCTATCAAGGCAAGCGCGGAAAACTTCGATAAACTTCTATTGACCGGGATCCTGTGTAATAATGCTGATGAAACAACCGGAGATCCCGTGGAAATGGCGTTAATGCAGATCGCCATTGCTGCCGGTTTAGATACCAGCAAACTAATAAAACAATATGTACGTATTGCAGAGCTGCCCTTTAGTTCAGAGATCATGATGATGGGTACCTTGCACCAAACGGCCACTGGGTATTTTGCCGCGGCGAAAGGCTCCGTTGAACGATTGCTTGAAAAATGCACACAAACACAGTCGGGTACGCGAATTGAAAATTTAAGTGCCGCATCCAGAGCTGCCATACTTTTAAAGTCCGAAAAAATGGCAGCGAGCGGGCTGCGGGTGTTAGCTTTCGCCTACCGGTCGGGTGACATGCTTGATGCGCACAATTATTTGAATGACCTGATTTATATCGGAATAGCTGGTTTTCTCGATCCACCCCGTACAGATATCAAAGGAGCCATATTTACTTGCCGAAATGCGGGCATTAAAGTGGTGATGATTACCGGTGACCATCCCCAAACCGCGTTGAACATCGCCCGGAAGGTAGGCTTGATTGATGAGGACAACCAAAAAGTGATCACCGGAAAAGAACTGCCGGGGGCTGAACTCTTGACAAAAGAATGGCGCCAACGTATTTTGACTACGGCGGTCTTCGCACGTGCTTCACCGAAGCAAAAGCTGGAGATCGCGGAGGTGTTCCAACAGGCCGGTGCTATTGTAGCCATGACCGGCGATGGCGTGAACGATGCTCCTGCGCTAAAAAAGGCGGATGTGGGCATTGCCATGGGGCTGAGGGGAACACAGGTGGCCAAAGAAACCGCCAGTATCATATTGAAAGATGATTCGTTCACTTCAATCGCCGGGGCGGTGGCACATGGCAGGGAAATATTTCAGAATATTCAAAAGTTTGTAGTCTACCTGGTGTCGTGTAACCTGAGCGAGATATCGATCGTAACCATTTTAGGCGTGGTGATGCCCGGTGCCACGTTACTACCCCTGCAGATCCTGTTCCTGAATATGGTGACAGACATCTTCCCGGCGCTGGCACTGGGTTTAGGTACCGGTGATAGAACAGTGATGCTGAGACCGCCACGCGACCCAAAAAAGAATATCATCACCAACACAAAATGGCTGGTGATAGTTCTATACTCTGTCGCCATTACCCTGACTGTAATTGTCTCGGTTCTCTATTCCAAAGAAGTGCTTCACCTCGATGATCGTACCTGTAATAATATGGCATTTACCACACTCACTTTTGCCCAGCTGTTTCATGTGTTCAATATGTCCTCGGATGGTTCCGGCTTTTTGAATAATGAGATCACGAGGAACAAATGGGTGTGGATCGCCATTTTGATCTGCAGCGGCCTCACACTGATGGTATTTGCCGTGCCCGGTCTGCGTTTAGCTTTAGGGTTATCGGTTCTTTCTTTTAAATTGTGGGTATCCGCTATTACTGTTAGCCTTCTGCCATTGGTTGTTTTCCAGGCTTACAAGGGCATCCAGAAAATAACTAAATAAAAGACTAAACCTGCAGCCGGCCTTTTACCGGCCTTTCATCGCCCAGCAATACGGCCCCATTGCTTATAATTTTCAGTGCGGTTGAATACGATCTTTAAAATGGACAACTCGGGCATCGCCAGGAACATACCGGATAAGCCCGCCATGATGCCGCCTATTATGATACCAACGATGGAAACAAGCGGGTTGATTTTGACCTGTGAACCCAAAATACGCGGCATCAAAATGTTATTATCCAGGAATTGCACCCGCCGTAATGGCTCCCAACACTATTAGCACGTCAGCAATACTCTCCGATGAAGCAAGGGTCAATAATATGCCCAGAATATTACCGATTAATGCTCCAAGGTATGGGATCAGGTTCCAAAAAGCAAAGATGATCCCGATTAGCAGAGCATTCTGGATACCAAAAATCCACAATAATCCTGCTAAAAGGACAATGATGTAAGTGATCTGTATCAGCAGCCCGACAAGGTAACTTTTGACCATTTTTTCGATCTGCCGGATGACGTCCTCCACATTTAGATACCGTTCTTTTTTTTAAACCACATCAGGACGAACTTAAAAAAGGTTTTTATATAGGATGATCAGTTAGATATAGATCGGCAGTAAACCTATAAAGATGACCATGGCAGACAAAGATCCCGCCGCACCGCTCAAAACACCGCCCAGGGAACTGAATAATTTTTTTATTTGCACATTAACGAACATCACCTGTTCTGCCGGGGAGTAGCCAAATGATTGGCTGATCCAGAAACTCAGGCCATCAAGGTGTTGGCCACGGTGCGCTGAATCTGCGGAAAATCATCTAACAAAGCGCTCACCTGGCTGGGAAAAAGGCCATCAACAAGGGCATGATGATCGTATTTCCTGCCACTACGATAGTTCCTAAAACAAACAGCCCAATTAGTTCTATGGCCCGTTTCACGGTCACCGGCATTTCTTTTACCATGGGGTACAGTTTTTAAACTTCTTGCAGTGCGCGTTTTTTAATAACACAATATAAGCCTTTTATATCGGTTTCCCATTTAGAGTTAATGGCAACAAGAGCAATCTCTCCTAACAAGTCAAGGATGGTTAACGCTCGGCTTATAATCAATCCTTGACATTTCCTCCTTGCCCCGGCGATACCGCATGGGTCCCGATCTCGGTATGCCTGATCTGTCCCCCTAAAAATCCGGTCCAGGCAATGAGTCCACAGCCAACTAAAGCTGCCGCCAGCGTCATTAAAGCGACCGGCCTGATCAGGGAAGAGCCTTTCATTGTCACAAAAAGTCCGATCACAGAGATTACACCAATAACAATTAAGCCGATCAAAGATATCAAGGCAGACTCTTCATGTTCTTCAATGACATTTTTAAATATTCCCTGTAAATGTTCAACTGCTTCTTCGGCGCCTTCGCCGGTTGCATAAGCTATACCGGCTCCAATGGCGGAGATGATCAAAATATTATAAGCAGCGATCAAAGTAGAATTGCTTTTCCTCCATATCCCATGGATCAAAACAAATGCACCCAATGCAGCGCCGATGATCGGCAGGTGGGTGATCAGCAGGTGGATATGCGTTTGGTTCATGACTTTTTTTATCAAAAATCACCATTTGACCGTGCTATTTAAATAACTGTCATCAAATGGATTAATGACCTTTGTCATTTATTTTCAGCTGTTAAATAGCCAGATTTACAATCTAAAGAAATCAGCCATGAAGACGATCCTGATGCTTACTGACTTTTCGGAAAATGCGAACCACGCCGCGAAAACCGCCGCGAAAGTTCTCAGGAACTTAAACGCAGATATTTTGCTCTACAACACTTATCATGACCACCCGATACTTCCTGCATATTCTGGCGGCCCCCGGATGGTGGAAGAGTTCGTTTTTCGCAAGGATGAAAGTACGGCGCAACTCGGTCAGTTAGCCCTTCAGCTGAGGCATATCATAGCGGGGATATCAAAAGGTGGGTTTGAACCTAAAACCGGTTATCAATGCGGGGAAGGTTCACTGGGTAAAAATACGACAGCGATGATTCAGGAGAATAATATCGGTCTCGTTGTGATCGGCAGCAGCACTGATGGTTCTTTAGACCATTTGATCTTCGGTAGTGACGCCGTGGAGGTGATCGATCATTCCTCCTGCCCGGTTCTAATTATCCCGCCAAAAGCTGAAATGAATGACCTGAAAAAAGTGACCCTGGCTACGGCTTTTGAATGGGCTGACATCAACGCGATCAACTATTTGACCAACTTAGGTAAAGAGCTAAACTTTCACCTGGAGATTGTTCACGTGTCAATTTTAGAAGAAAAGGATAACCCGGTAAAAGAAAAGGCGATCCTTAATCATATTCATGCGATCAATCAAGACAATATATCGTACCTTGAGATCAGAGGAAAAGATGTAGTCAAACGACTAAACAGGCTATGCAAAGAAAGCAGCTCGGATATGCTTGCGCTGGTTCACTATCAGGATGGTTTTTTGTCGGCCCTGCTTGACAGATCTACAACAGCGGCCGCTTTGGATAACCAGCATATGCCGCTTATGGTTATTCCGTCCGGAATGACCACAAACTATTGACCGATCAAACAAATGGCAGCAAATAATTTTGATGTACTGGGATTAAGTAATAGTGAAGTAATTGCGGCCAGGTCAAAATATGGAGCAAACAGCCTGTCGTTTAAAAAGGAAAACGGTTTTGTTGATGCGCTGAAAGGATTGGCAAAAGAACCGATGGTGATCTTACTGTTGGTTACTTCATGTATATACTTTATCAGCGGTAAACCCGGCGATGGCATTTTTCTGGCTTCAGCCATTGTACTGGTAGCTGGCATTTCTTTATATCAGGACTCCCGTAGCCGGAACGCGCTCGAAAAACTCAAAGATTTTTCGCAACCCAAATGCAAGGTGATCAGGAACGGCGACGTTTTGGAAATAAAAAGTGAAGACCTTGTCATTGGCGACAGCCTGATGGTAGAAGAAGGAACGTCCATAACGGCAGATGGTATGATTGTGCATTCCAACGATTTTTCGGTAAATGAAAGCATCCTCACCGGCGAATCTTTAGCTGTTTATAAAGAACAGTCTTCCGCCGACAATTTGATTTTTCATGGGACTACCGTAGCCAGCGGCCTTGCCATCGCAACCATAACTGCCGTAGGCAACCAAACCCGTTTGGGTAGGATCGGCAAGAGCTTGGAGTCAATCGTTGAAGAAAAAACACCGCTGGAATTACAGATCAACAATTTTGTAAAAAAAATGGTAATCGCGGGGCTTATTGTATTCCTGGGCGTGTGGGCCATTAACTATTTCCGTTCCGCGAATATTTTGGATAGTCTGATTAAAGCGCTTACACTGGCCATGAGTATCCTGCCCGAAGAAATCCCGGTTGCATTCACCACTTTCATGGCCCTGGGTGCCTGGCGAATGATGAAAATGGGTATCATAGTAAAACAAATGAAAACGGTAGAGACCCTGGGTAGCGCATCGGTTATATGTACTGATAAAACAGGGACCCTGACGGAGAATAAAATGAGTCTGGCGAAAGTGTACACATTACAGGAGAATCATATCGCCAACGCTACGGAAGAGATTTCAAATGGTGCTGAACAGGGCCTGATTAGGCTGGCTATGTGGGCCAGTGAACCGATACCCTTCGATCCCATGGAGATCGCCCTGCATGATGCTTACGTGAAATTGGGACTGGCCGATGAGCGTCCTGATTACAGAATGATCCACGAATATCCGCTGGGCGGTAAGCCGCCTATGATGACCCACCTGTTTGAAGATAAAAACGGACTCCGCATTATTGCGGCTAAAGGCGCACCGGAAGCGCTAATAAGCATCGGCAACTTAACCAGCCTGGAGAAAAAGCAGGTAGCATCGGCAATTGAAGTAATGGCTGCTGAAGGATACCGGGTATTGGCTGTAGGGGAAGCAAATTTTGCCGGGATTGATTTTCCGGCCACGCAGCAGGAATTCCAATTCGCATTTAAAGGGCTGGTCGCCTTTTACGACCCGCCCAAGAAAAATATCAGTACAGTGCTGCAAGGCTTTTATAAAGCGGGTATCAAAGTTAAAATTATTACAGGCGATAACGCGGAAACCACCGGCGCTATTGCCCAGCAGATTGATTTTTACGGGTTTGATCAATGCCTGAGCGGCGATGCGCTGATGCAGTTGTCTGATAGCGAACTCAGGGACAAGGTAGAAACAGTGAACATTTTTACCCGTATGTTCCCGGATGCCAAACTAAAGATCATCAATGCGCTAAAGGCTAAAAATGAGATCGTGGCCATGACCGGAGATGGAGTAAACGACGGGCCTGCTTTAAAAGCCGCGCACATTGGTATTGCCATGGGTAAAAAAGGCACCGAAATTGCCAAGCAGGCAGCATCACTGATATTATTGGAGGACGACCTCTCGAAAATGGTAAAAGCCGTAGCAATGGGCAGACGCATATATACCAACCTGAAAAAGGCAATACAATACATTATTTCCATACATATCCCCATAATATTGACCGTATTCACCCCGCTGGCTTTAGGCTGGATCTATCCTAATATTTTTTCACCGGTACATATTATTTTCCTGGAATTGATCATGGGGCCGACTTGCTCCATCATTTACGAGAACGAACCCATGGAAAAGAACACGATGTTACAAAAACCACGCCCGTTCAGTACAACTTTCTTTAACTGGAAAGAATTAACGACAAGTATGATACAGGGCTTGGCAATCACCGCGGGTACCCTGGCAACTTACAGGTATGCCGTAAGCAAAGGAGCCGACGAACAACTTACCCGTACAATGGTATTTACCTGCCTCATAGCAGCCAATATTTTGCTCACCTTAGTTAACCGATCATTTTACTATTCCCTTTTTACCACGGTCAGGTATAAAAACAACCTGGTATTGCTGATCATCGGGATCACGATCCTTATTTCGGCTTCATTGATCTATCTTAAGCCGTTGACAGTCTTCTTTGGTTTCGAATCACTTAACCCGCTTAAACTGACGACAAGCATCGCTATTGGTTTTATCTCGGTTATATGGTTTGAGCTGTATAAATGGTGGACACGCAAAAATCACGGAATATGAAAAGCCTGTTCTATAAAAATATAATGATGGTGCTTTTACCGTTCCCTGACATGGGCGCTTTAGATCGTGGCTTTGTGCAGGTGATCTCTCCCGATGGCAGGTTGATGGGAAACGTTGTATTTCTGACCGGCATTGACCGGCGCGACGATTTGGGCATACCAAATAGATTTGATATTTATTTACGAGAGGATGAACCAGGCAGTCATAATGGAATAGCTTCGGACAATAAAGCGCAACCATAGAGATTAGAGCGAACAATGTTCAAGCAGTATTTCATTACGTAAGTTTCCGTTTGGAACGTCCGTGCTGCCCAATTATTTCAGGCACGCTTCCGCCTTCAGATGGTTAGATGAGATGAGCGCTAAGCTGTCGGTTGGCTTAACGACCGGCCGGCCGGGTCGGAAGTTGATGATAAATGGCCTGTTCCAGTTTAGTATCCAGCTGATAGATGTCCGGATAAGCCACCAGCTGACCGTCCTGGAACCGACAGGTCAGATAGGTCACCTTTAAGGGCATTGGCTTCTGTAGCCTGAAAGTTCTCGCGTTGCCGGCAAGCCGGGTTCGCCGAAGCAGGGCTATTTTCCCTTCCTGGCGGTCAGCCTTTAAAAGTAAAGCGGCCAGCTTTTCCGGCTTTTCCACCCCGATATTGCCCTGGCTCAGCGCGCGCTGGTTACGCTTAAACCAAGCTGTTTGTTTTATTTCTATGAGGTCTATCTTATTTCGACTGGAAAAATGAAAATTAAGCAATGAACCAGCTTTTCCTGTTTGGGGAGTACTTTGTGGTAATAACTCCAGGGTGCGCAGCTGATCGGGTAACTCAGTTTTCGGCACCACATTGACAGCATAGATCGCACTTTGTAAAAGCGGGGTTGGTGTGGCCCTGCTACCGGTCACTACTTTAAAGTGATAGGTCGAATCGGGAAGGAAGAGAGTCAAGGTGAATGAAGGTATATCTATTTGTACGTAAGGACCGTCACCAATAGCCGCCCAACGCAGTCTTTCCATATTGATCGCCACTTTACGTACGTTTTCTTCGGGCACCTCATAACAATCATCCAGGTACTGGCCTTTCCATTTATGCATCCAGCGCTGCATTTCCATGTATGCCTGTCCTTTGGGCTGAACCGATAAAAGTGCTTCTGATATATCTGTACGTGCTAAAGCTGTACTTAAGACCGATTCCATCCGTGTATCGCCTTCGCCCGCATCGATCCTTATTGCCGGCAATTCGGGGTTCAGCTTGCCATAATGCAAATGATCCATCAGTGTCAGCATCGCGTCGGTCAGCATGAGCTCAAACCGGGCTTGCCGGTCTTCGCTGATCTTATCGGGTTGTTCGAAAATATCGTGCAAAAGATCGTAGCGCAATTCGTCGGGATGATAGTCGGCATGTGAGAGCCCATATTGTAAGACGCAGTCCAGCAATAGCATGGCTTGCCAGGCATGCCCGGTTTCGCCCTTTTTCCTGATCAACCAGGCGGATTGAAAATTCCGGGCTGTATAAAACCTTTTGACCGAACGTGGAAAATACAGCGGAAGTTGTTTTTCTGCATGTAACTCCGTATTGATCCGGGTTGCCAAACTGGTGTCAATTCCGGACGCCGAAGCGACCGACCAACTGGTTAACAAAATAAGAAATGTACAAAACGATTTAGGCCACCTGGCCCTCCTCTGTATAATGCGAAGTGCACTCATCGTCTGATATTTAATACAAAAGAGCGGCTATTTTAGCCGCCATCAAATGATAGCAATCAAGGTCAAACATGTCGGCGATCATTTTTTTGTAGCCCACAGGACGAATCTTGCACTATGAAAAAGACAAGTATAAAACATTTAGCTTTTGCGCACCAGCCCAGCCTGCGCGGACTGGATTTTTACGAATAGAGCTCCGTTTGCTGCAGGAACGGCTGAAAGAAATCGCCGGAGATAATACCGCAAGCAAAGTGGCCGACTAGGTGGAGCATTTTCAAAACCAGCTGATCATTCACCGCGATCAGATCCGAACAGATCGGCATGTGAATCATAAATCAAATCAGCTTGCAGCTCAAAAAAATGCAACATGATATTAATAATATCACGTGCATCTTTTGTTCTTACCTCCGGACGGTCGTCATAAGCAATAAACTTGAGTAAAATAATGCTCGGCAGCGTAGCAACTTTAAAGGTATGGCCTGTAGCCGGTTCTACCAATTCGGTTCCGGCAAGGTAAACTTCGTTAAATCCGTTTACTTTGATGCTGGTCAAACCGGCACCTTCAAATTTCACCTCATTATTGATCTCAATCTCTCCGAAAGGCAGGATATCCACCTGAATACCAACAGGTGTGAGCAGTACAAAAGAATTGGTTTTCACCTCCCGGTATCCTTTGTTGTCAATCAGGTAGTCTCTTACGGCCTCATAATCAACAGGAAAATATGACTGCTGTATTTTCGCTGGTTTAAATCAGAATCTACCGCGCAAATACTAGCGCGACAATCATCTTTGAATGGTCAAGTTTCCTTGACTATTCAAACATAGCATTAACATTGGTATTCCCAGCGAACTATTAAGTAGTTATTTCCCATTGAGGGAAAGATATAGTGACTGATAAGTCATAGTAGAATGATGAATTTTATAGTGCCGATAATAAAAAGGGGACTGGTATTTTTAACCTTTTTACTTATTCCTAATTATCACTATGGCGACTGTAGCAATTAAAATCTTAAAGCATCAAAAAAAGCAGGATGAAACTTACAATGTTAAAATCAGAATCATACATAAAAGACAGACATGCTATATAAGTACTCACTATTTTGTTTGTGATAATCAACTTTCATCAGACTTAACACTTAAAGATTCATCCATTTATAAACATTTACACTTTACACTTCAAAAATACAGGATCGCTATTGGTAGATTAAATAATCTACTGGATGTTTATTCAGCAGCTGAGATAAGAGATCATTTAATAGAAGCTGATAAAAACGTTGACTTTATTAAATTCAGTAATCAACATATTGATGATCTTTTAAAGGTTGGCAGAAAAGGATCAGCAAGTACATTCAAGACAGTTGTATATAGCCTCATTGATTATTTTCAAAAAGATACTATATCTACCCTGGAAATTAATGGAAGGGAATTAATCCAATATGACAAATATCTCCGCAATGAGAGAACGATAAGCCGGCCAAGCAATAGAACTACTCTCACAAGAATACTTAAAGGAATGGGAGATACAGGCATCCATAACCATATGAGAGATCTTCGTACCTTGTTTAAAGCAGCAATGCGCTTTTATAATAATCCCCAATTTAATGATATCAAAATACCGTATTGCCCTTTTGATCATTATAAACTTGTTGATACAACAGTTACCAGGAAACGTAATCTGAAATTATCACAGATCAGGATGATCAGAGATAGTTCTGCCATTCCCAATAGCCGGGCAGAAATTGGAAGAGATATGTTTATGCTATCTTTTTATTTATGTGGTATGAACGCAATAGATATTTATGATTTGCGGAATGAAAATATCTTTAACGGCAGAATTGAATACTACCGGTCAAAAACAAAACGAAAAAGAAAAGACAATTCATTCATTAGTATAAAAATCATTAAGGCTGCAGAGCCTCTGTTGGAAAAATATTTGGGCAAATTACATCTGAGATACTCAGATAGTTCGAATCTTGATCACGCTATAAACCACGGCCTAAAACAATTATTTAGCAATACAGATATCTCAGGTGTTACATTTTACTGGGCAAGGCATAGTTTTGGGAATATTGCCAGAAACAAATGCCGTATGAGCAAAGACGATGTAGCACTTACTTTGAATCACATTGATCAATATTACAAAACTACAGACATCTACTTAGAAAAGAATTGGAAGATTGCAGATGAAGTTCAAAAATCGGTTATCAAGAAGCTTAATAAAGATATAAGAAAGCAGAGCAAACATGCCCAGAATCAAAGTAAAATAAACCAAAATCTGGAATAATTTTGGTTTGAAATTGTTTGTTGAGCAAAGGACTTTTAGTCCTTTGCTCTATTCAGTATTTATTCATAAATAATTTATTATCAATTACTTATGAATAAATTAAGGATGGGACTGAAAATCCTTGTGTCGCTGGTTCGATCCCAGCTGATACCACACTTTCAAAAGCCTGTTTTCTAACGAAAATGGGCTTTTTTTGTGCTTTTAGGCGTATTTTAGCGCTATCTCTTCTATGTGCTGAATCAAGTGATTAGCGATTTAACAAGTTTTTTTTGTTGAACTGACCGAAAATTATTGAGAATTAATTGAGAAAAAATTGAGGATCAATTACGGTCGCTAATGAATCCTTAAAATGGCTACTGTTAGAGAAGTAATCCTACCCCGTGAAAAGAAAAATGACGGAACGTGGAATGTTAAAATCAGGGTTAACCATAATGGTAAATCCGTTTATTTAAAAACCCAACATTTTATTGGGCAAAGGCAAATCCGTGCGGATTATACCATCAAAGATCCTATCATTTTAAAACTGGTTAACCCAGTGCTTGATGACTACAGAACAAAAATCAGCGACCTGGGGCCAAAGCTTGATTTATACGGTATTCAGGATTTAGTGAATCACCTTATTGCCGGTGATGCCATAACCGCAGACGAAATAAATATCATTTCTTTCGGGATGAGCCGAATTAAGGAATTAAGAACTGCAAATAGGGACGCCAGCGCATCTAATATGCAAACAGTAGTCAATAGCTTAATTGATTACTTTAAATCCAATACAGTGCCTATTACCGCTATCAGGGCCAAATTCTTACTT
>NZ_JBFUKX010000061.1:0-28129 GCF_056400605.1 Mucilaginibacter sp. P5_A4
AAGATTGCCTTTTGCCAATAACCTTTGATGGTACAAAGAAAGTATTATAGCTGGGCCTTGGGCAATCATAAAAGGCAGGGAACTAATACGAGTTTAAGTCCTTTAGACTAGCAATGACAAAAGTTCACCCTGCCTTTTACAATAACGTTTTCCACAAAGTTTTTAGTTCTTAACACCCCCCTGCACCCCCCATTCTAACAACAGCAATCTTTATTGTTTTTTCTTTTGTTAGACCAAAGGCAATGACATAGTTGTAAGCTACTGATTATCAAATGTGTTTTTTTGGTTTTCAACGTAGAGACGCATAATTGCGTCTCCCGCCTGCAAATCACACATGCAAATTGATCTTGTAAATCGGCCTTGCAAATCCTGAATGTCCTGCGGGAGACGCAATTATGCGTCTCTACAACAGCCCCATTTGCCGCAATGTCATTACTGCTTTTTCCAGCTGGTGGGTACTCGTGACATGGTTAATACCTTGGGAGGCTACACCTTATCCTTACACTTCTCAATTACTTCCATGTAGTAGTTTTCATAAAGCGGCAATATAGTGGCCAGGTCGAACAGTTTGGCGCGGGCAAGGGCGTTTTCTTTGAAAGTTTCCAGGCGGGCTTCATCTTCAAGGATATAGATCGCTCTTTCGCCCATACCCTCTATGTCGCCCACATCCCGCAGGAAACCGGTTTCACCGTCAACATTCAGCTCGGGCAAACCACCGGCGTTACTGCTTATTACGGGTACTTTGCAGGCCATGGCCTCTAAGGCTGCCAAACCAAAACTTTCTGATTGCGATGGCATCAGGAACAAGTCGGCTACCGACAGGATCTCTTCAATGGCATCCTGCTTCCCCAAAAAGCGTACGTTATCGGTAACACCAAGATCGCGGCACAATTGCTCGCAGCCAGAGCGTTCCGGCCCATCGCCTACCATGAGGAGCTTTGATGGGATGGTTTTAATAACTTTGGCAAATATTTTCACCACATCCTCGGTACGTTTTACCTTGCGGAAGTTGGAGGTATGTACCAATATTTTTTCGCCGAACGGCGCTATTGCTCTTTTGAAATGATCTTTGGCTTTAAGACTGAAACGGTTCAGATCGATAAAGTTAGGGATCACCTTAATATCGTTTTCGATCTCAAAAAACTTATAGGTGTCTTCACGCAGGTTTTCGGATACAGCGGTTACGCCGTCGGATTTATTGATAGAGAAGGTAACCACCGGTTTAAAGGTATGGTCTTTACCAACCAGCGTAATATCCGTGCCGTGCAGGGTGGTAACTACCGGGATATATATACCGTAAGTCATGAGGATCTGCTTGGCCATAAACGCCGCTGATGCATGCGGAATAGCATAGTGAACGTGCAGCACATCCAGCTTTTCAAAGCGTACCACATCAACCAGCCTGCTGGCCAGCGCCAGCTCATAGGGCGGAAAATCAAACAGGGGATAGTTACTTACCGATACCTCGTGGTAAAACAGGTTTTCGGAAAAGAGGTCTAACCTTGCTGGCTGGTTATAGGTAACAAAATGTACCTGGTGACCGCGATCTGCAAGGGCTTTACCAAGTTCTGTAGCAACAACCCCGCTTCCGCCAAAGGTTGGGTAACAAACAATTCCGATCTTCATTTATAGTTGATTTTCGATGCAAGTTTAACAGCAATTTATGGCAAATGTGTTAACACTGTGTAAAATCATTTAACTTCGTTAGGTTACTTCTATAAACTAATTATCAGCAAATACTGCCTACTATGAATAACGCTATTAATTTAACAATCAACGCCATACAGCACATAGGCATACCGGTAACGGATCTATCCGCCTCGCAACAATTTTACAGCCGGCTTGGTTTCAGCAATGTAATGGAGGCCCCGTTTAAAGATAAGGGTGGTACCGGCACCTGCATTATGATGCAGCGCGGCAACATGATCATGGAGCTATACCAGCTACCCCAAGCAGACCTGGCCGGGATAAAAGCCCGCGGCAACGGCCACATAGATCATGTGGCTTTTGATGTAAACGATATCAACGAAGCTTTTAAAATAATATCCGAAGCAGGTTTCAATGTGATAGAACCGGCCCCGGTTTTTCTGCAATTCTGGCAAAACGGCTGTAAATACTTTAACATCACCGGGCCGGATGGCGAACGACTGGAATTTAACCAGGTATTGTAGTTTGCTTACCTGATATAGATCTCGCCCGGTTTACCTGTGGGATGCGGCGCTCCCGACACATCACCTTTTCTTGCACCGGGTTCCAGCGTCCAGATGTTGATCACATCGGGGACTGATTTGTTTTGCTGCTGCTTTTTGATCACTTCCAACTGGCAAATAGCTGATGTGGCTACCACCAGGCTCATGTCATCTACATAAAAACCATCTACAGCAAACCTAACATCTTCTTTTATATCCAGCCAATCTTTAATTTCTTTAAACGACCGCGTTTTTATTTCAATTCCTTTTTTAAGGTTTATGAATAAAATTCCATCTTTAGAAAGGTTCCTGAACTGCGGCGGAATATTTTCCGTGCCCTTAAAAACGTTGATGGCCTCAATATCATTAGGGTTAATGTTTAGGCCGCTGCCAATAATATGGTTATTTATTACATACAAGGGTGTTCGCTCCCTTGCATCCGGTAAGTGCCGGTAAACTGTATCTGTTTGCGCCATAGCAAGCACAGTACTTAAGCAAAGCAGTATAGATGCAAGCCCTTTTTTAAATGCAAGGTAGCTAAGATTCATCATCATAAAATTAAATTTAATACAAGATGCGGTTATGCCTTAATTTCCATAATAATATTTTGTTCAATTCATTTGCGCCAACTACAGCACATTAGTAACCCACCAGGTATTTCCAAACGGATCTTTAACCCCGGCACTGCGGCCATAGGGCTGGTCGGCTGGGGGCATAACACTTTCGGCACCGTTATCAAGGGCTTTTTGGTAGGTTTCGTCGCAGCTATCTACATAAATAAACAGCCCGGCATTTTGTTGGGCATAGGTATCGGTACAATCGGCAAACATAATGGTGCTGCCTTTGATATTTATCTCGGCATGCATAATGGTTGTTTCATCGCGCATGTGTTTATATTGCTCCGTGGCATCAAAAACATTTTGCATAAACTCAATAAATTTAGCCCCATCCTTTATAATAAGGTAAGGCATAATACGCTGATAATTTTCGGGGAGGTTTTTTACAGTTTCCATTTCGGTTTGTTTTTAAACAAATGTAGGGCGCCGGGTATAAGCAAAATTGTAAAAACCGGACATCTTTTAATTTAGGATTTTCGATTTTTAACTGTCACGGGTCCGGCGCGCATCCTTCGACAGCTCAGGACGCCTTCTTTTTGACTTTTCACTTCAGACTTATAAACCCTTCCGCTTTCCCCGAAAAATAAAAGCCGGGATGATAGCCGGTAAAAGCCTTTACATCATGTATAAAATGCGATTGATCGTAGTATCCGCAGTCGAGCGCTATTTGTGTTAATGATTTGTTGCTGCTGTATTGTTGTATAGCATCATGCAGGCGCACCAGGCGCAGGTAGGTTTTGGGGCTAAAACCTGCATATTCCTTAAACCGCCTGTCGAATTGCCTTACCGATAGGTTAAATGCATGAGCCAGCTGTGCAACAGTTTTGTTTTGGTTGGAGTGGATTATTTGCCTTATAGAGGTAACTACGCGGTCGTCTTTTGGGGTGCTACACTGCAACCTGTCTGTTAAAAAATCGCTTAAAATCCGGACCCGTTGATAATTATCCGGGGCAAGCATCATCTGCTCTTCCAGTTCGCGACCGGGCCTGCCTAAAAATGTATCATAATCCAGGGCAAGGTTACTCGTCTCACTACTGGGGATGCGGAAAAAGCGGGGTACAGCGAATGGATAAATATAGGCGCCAAAAATGCCAAAACTCTGCCTGGTTACAAACCTCCTGTACCTGCTTGATTGAAATTGAATACCCGATGGACCTGCATTCTGGCCGCTATCCGTTAGCTCATCAAAGGTGGCGCGGTAATGAAACACCATCTCGGTACAGCCATCGGCTATAGACCTGTAAACATATTCCGGCTCATCCACTGTAAGCTCATGCTCCAGCACCCAAAAAAACCTCACATAAGGTTTTAATATATCGGGTGGAGAGATAGTGTAGTAGCGCATTTTTGATTTCGGATTAACTTCGTTGAGGGCTTCGTTTGTTCAGATTTATTAATTTAAAATTAAGGTTAATTTTTGATTTTTAGATTGGCAATTGTCTTTTAGCATCCCCTCCCACGGGTTATTGCGAGAGCTAAAATCCGGGGGGCTCTGAATGGGAATGACATTATAAAAGATTTGTCATCCTGAACGATAGTGAAGGATCTGTTCGCAGACTGTACAGGGCGAAGAAGCATGGCGGAGTAGATCCTTCACTATCGTTCAGGATGACAAAATCCCGTACATCTAAATTATATACATATTTAAATTTTTAAACGGCGAAGCCCTCAACAGCACCTACCTGCACATCTCACATTTCGTTCAATTCGCGGTTACATACCATTTTTCAAACTTATTCATCAGTTCTTCCGGTTTAACAGGCTTACTGATATAATCATCCATTCCCGCTTTCAAGCATCTTTCTTTTTCTCCCTCCAGCGCATTGGCAGTCAGTGCAATAATAACAGGCTGCTTTACAACTGTCCGGCGAATAATCCGGGTTGCCTCCAGCCCATCCATAACCGGCATTTGCATATCCATCAAAATCAAACCATAATCCTTTTGGTTGGCTGCTTCAACGGCCTCTTGCCCGTTTTCAACAAGGTCGGGGTGGTAGCCCATTTTATGCAAAATATGCATAATCACATGCTGATTCATTTGGTTATCTTCTGCAATCAGTATAGCAAACGGAAACTGTTCGCAAAAATCAGACGACAGTTTATTATGTACAAACGTTTCCTCCTGCAGCGGAGTGTAATGCTGTAACGCATTAAGAATCTGTTTGCTTAATATATGTTGTTTAACCGGCTTGGTTAAAATTGAAACAAAACGTTTACGCAAATCGCTTTTAAATTCTTCGCCAATAGAGCTCAACAGGATAATGGGAATGTGCTGATATTTTTCGCGGATGCGTGCTGCCAGCATCGCCCCATCCATGCCGGGCATTTGCATATTGGTAATTACCAGGTCTGTATCCGCGTTTGCAGATAAGATAGCCAGGGCCTCTTCGCCGCTGCCGGCTAATAGCGGTTTTAACTTCCAATGTTCAAACTGGTGTTTCAAAATGATTAGGTTGGTTTCGTTATCATCAACCACCAGTATCGTCTTACCTTCCTGCTCGGCCATGCTATACAGGGTATAAGGTATCTGTACCCGGGTTGCTGCATGGGTATTAACCGTAAACGAAAAAGTAGACCCATGGCCAGGCTTACTTATTACGCTGATCTGTCCGCCCATTAAACCAACCAGTTTTTCGGAGATAGCCAGGCCTAAGCCCGTGCCACCATACTTACGTGTAGTGGATGAATCCACCTGCGAAAATGCTTTAAACAAGCGGTTTAATTTATCTTGCGGTATACCAATGCCGGTATCCTGTATATCAAACCTTAATTCCATTTGTCCATCTAACCCCGTTTTTTCCAAATGAACAAATACACAAACTTGGCCCCGCTCTGTAAACTTCATTGCGTTGCCCACCAGATTAGTTAAAATTTGCCTTAACCGTAAATGATCTCCCACAATTTGCAAGGGTACATTATCGTGTATTTGATAAACAAGGTTCAGCCCGGTTTTGGCGGCTTTGGTGCCAAAAATATCAAGTGCGTCTTCGATGCATTTCCGCAAATCAAAATCATCTGTTTCGAGCTCCAGTTTACCGGATTCTATTTTGGAAAAATCTAAAATATCATTAATCACATTTATCAATGTTTCGCCACAGGTACTAATGGTTTCGTTAAACATCCGCTGCTCTTCTGTTAAGGGGGTTTCTCCCAACAGGGCCGACATCCCTATCACCCCGTTCATTGGGGTGCGAATTTCATGACTCATAGTAGCCAGGAATATGCTCTTAGCCTGGTTGGCCTGGTCGGCATCATTGCGGGCCTTTTCAAGCTCCAGGTTAAATTTTCTTAATTGATGATTGGAATCTTCAAGGGCTTCTTCATTCCGTTTCTGTATTTCGTTATATTTTTTGAGTTGATATGCCCACAATCCGCAAATAAAAAATATCACAGCGGCCAACAGAATATGAATAATAAAAGTCTGCAAGTCAAAATAATCCAGCCGGCTGAAATAAATTTTGGTAAAGCCGGTGTTCTGCAGGTAACTGAAGATTGCATGATGCAAAACCACTACAATTACTATGGGAATCTGCAGTCTCCATTTTTGGTAGGTAATAAGTATGGCGCTGCTGATAAAAGCAACAAAATGCATTTCAAACAGCCCATGCATCTGGTAAATAAACTGGGCCATAAAAATACCTAATACCACACTTAATACGTACTGATACAGGCAGGAATCGGGCAAGGCTATTTTTACAGAATAATAGGCAAGTAGCGAAAGCCCGCCCACCCCAATTGCTATTAGCCACGTATCATAGTACCAGGCAAATACCAGTCCTCCTAAAAAATAACTTATCAGAAAGTAATTCATTAAACCATCTGATCTTTCTTTTACTTCAAAAAGAAAATCATGAACCGGGTTATTGGCAGCCTCAGGATAGTTGTTCATAATTAATACTTATTAATTGGTGCAATGCGGCAGCTGACAGCCATAAGCCCGTAATGCCAGCTGGTCGAAAAGCATTTTAGCGTTATCATGCAGCAGGCCTTTTATTGCTATTTTGGCGTAACTTGTTTTTTCGTCGGTACAATATCGGCTGCTGTTATAATTTCCTCTGTAATATAATTTGTGCTGTGCATCTAACAGGACCGCCTGCGGCGTAGAATAAACCCCGCAGGTAGTGGCTATAGTCGTATCGGACAAAACAGGTATATTTAAATTAAATTTATCCTGTATAGCTTCAACAGTAAAGGTTTTTTTGCTCATCACAATCACTACAAAATCTACCTCGCTGCCATATTGCTTTACCAGCGATCTGAACGTTTTAATATTAAATCTTGAGCAGGGGCACTCCGGATTAAAGAAATGGAGAAAAAGAGGTTTACTATGGTAACTGTTTAATGGCCCGCTTAATTTAATAAACTTACCCTGACTAACCGCTTTGTAGTTTTTAGGTACAGGAGTGGGTAATTGGTACACCCATTCGTTATACCAAAACAATACACCCACCGCGGAAAGAAGGATCATTAACCAAATTATGACTATCCACTTCTTCATCTCAGCCTTTCTTTCCGTATTAGTACGGATATATTATTAAAAGGTTGTAATCATTAAATTCTTCATTTTGGAATTGAGATGTTCCGATTTGGATATTCTCAGTGCAGCATCGGGAGGTACAAAACAATCCTTCATTTTGGAATTGGAATGTTCGATCTCGGATTAGGAATAAGGGTTGAGTCTATGCGAAATTGTTGGCCTTCGCTTTGGAGGGGATAAAAGTGGATAAGGAGAGGAATTAGATCTGCACCTAATCCCCCTCACTATTAACTAAAGCTTGTCAAATATGTAATTTAACTCTTTACCCGTCAATACTTATTACAAAACTGTAAACATGTTGTATAAATGTTGTATAAAACTGTATAATAATAGGCTATGACTTTACAAAACTTATCCAATCTTTTATTATTCTCCCGGTATGGGCGTTAAAGGTAGTGGAAAGGGGAATGAACGGATATGGAAACAACTTCACAAGTAGCCCCGAGGGTATTTGTAAGAATATGTTTTTCACGTCCTTTTTGCATGGTACTGGCAAGGTCTTGCCGGGGTCCAAATTAAAAATCGAAATCCCTACATCCCTTTTCCTATCGCCTCATAAACCACATCCTGGATCCTTGGCCGTATGTTGAGGCTGCCCAATTTACTACTCACGTTTGGATGTACCCTGTTACTCAGGAATATATAAACCAGGTTGTACTTAGGGTCAACCCAAATGCAGGTGCCTGTAAAACCGGTATGGCCATAGGCCTGCGGCGATGCCAGTTTTGAAGGGTAATGCCTGTCGGCAATCGGGTCCCACCTGTCGAAACCCAACCCCCGCCTGCTAACCGGCGATTGTTTTGAAGTGAACAGGTCAACCACTTCGGGTTTAAAGTATTGTACCCCACCGTAGGTGCCTTTGTTCAGCAACATCTGGTACAGTATGGCTACATCATTGGCACTGGCAAATAAACCGGCATGACCGGCCACTCCGCCTTTAAGGGCCGCGGTAGGGTCATGCACATAACCATCCAGCAAGCTTTGACGGTATTCCTGGTCGTTTTCGGTAGGCACTATCTGTGCCGGGCTAAACCTGTACAAGGGCAAAAAGCCCGCGGTTTGCATTCCCAGGGGGTTGTAAAACTGCTGCTGCACATACACATTTTCGGGGATGGAAGTAATGCTTTCTACCACTTCCTGCATAAACAGCATGCTTACATCACTATATACATATTGCCCAGGTGTTTTTATTGGGGAGTTTAGCATCTCGGGCAGCATGACATCCTTATAGTAGTCTTTCCGCAAAAAGTAATGCTCTGATACTTTGGTTGGATAAGCCGTTGACGAATCGGTACTATGATCCGATGGCTGCACCCTTTCAAAAGACTGAATATCCGGTATCAGTCCTGCCTGGTGCAGCAGGATCTCGCGTACCTTGATGTTGTTTTTATTACTCCTGCGGGCAAGCGGAATATAATCGCCTAAGGTGCTTTCTATACTTAATTTACCCTGGTCAACCAGCTGCATAGCTTCAACCGTAGTAGCCGAAACCTTGGTCATGGATGCCAGGTCGAATATATCTGTCAGCTTATCGGGCATGGCATTTTCATAGGTATGGTAGCCATAAGCTTTGTTAAATATTACCTTGCCATCTTTGGCAACTAACACAACGCAACCAGGTGTAGCGCGCTGGGTCATGGCCTCGCGCGCTATCCTGTCAATCTCCAGTAAATTATCAGAATTAATACCTGCATCTTCGGGCACGCTGTATTGCAGCCTTATTTTATCAGAAACAAATCCCATACCCTTACTATAAACCGGGGAATAAGTTTTGGTTAACTTTTGGGTAATGGGGACACCTCCAAATATTGCCTGGGCCGCATAGGATGCCGAAACAGATGTTACCCTCTCTGTCCATATCACGGGTACAGTAACATTATTCAGCCTGGTTAACATTGGGCCATAGCCAAATGCGGCCACTATCACGTTCTTTATTTTTTGATTGGTGCTGATAAAATCTATCAGCTGCGGGTTGCTCAAATCGGCGTCGTTTACCTGTAGTATAATGGTATTGTACCATTTAAGGTCGGCAGCCAGGTCATTAAACGTTTTATTCCCTGTGTAGCCGTTACCGTCAAAAGCCTGTACCCTGGTATATTTATTTAACAGGCTATCAAAGGTTGCAGCATATTGGTTGGTAAAATGAACGCTGGCTATTTTAAGGTCTTCCAGTTTTTGTAGTGGAATGAGGTATTGGGCATTGTTGAGCAGAACGGTAGAATTTTGAACCAATCTTTCCTCTGCAACATAATTTTTACCAGTAAGGGGCGGGTTTTGCGCACAAGCCGTATTAAATAATGCAAACCCCAACAACACTAAGGAAACACAACCCCATTTATTTTTTATCATATACTTTTACTCCGTTTATATAGGTTTTAATCACTTTAACAGTTGGCAGTTCGGCTCCCTTTACTTTCATGATATCCTTATCCAATATCACAAAGTCGGCATATTTACCAGGTTCGATACTGCCCTTTTCCTTTTCTTCGAAATTGGCTTTTGCGGCCCAAATGGTCATACCTTTTAAAGCTTCTGTCCTGCTTAAAGCATTCTCTGGCTGAAAGCCACCCGCAGGGAAACCCTTCAGATCCTTTCGCTCCACCGCAGCATAAAACGTATACATGGGGTTAATATTCTCTACCGGGAAATCTGTCCCTAAAGGGATCCAGCCATTCTGCTTTAATAATGTCTTGTAAGCATAGGCCGATTTTAACCTTTCGGCACCTAAACGTTTACCCGCCCAATACATATCTGATGTAGCATGAGTAGGCTGTACAGATGGGATAATGTTATTGTCGCCAAAGTATTTAACATCTTCGGGGGCTATTACCTGCGCGTGTTCAACCCTCCACCTCAAGTCATTTTTCCCTTTTAAAACCGAGGCGTAAATTTTCAGGATCACCCGGTTGGCCGAGTCACCAATAGCATGGGTAGACATCTGGAAACCTTTTCCGGCAATCTTTTTGGCCACCTCCCCGAAGTGAGCCTGGCTGCTCAACAAAAAGCCGCTCCAGCTTTTTTTATCCGCATAAGGTTTTAACAGGCATGCGCCTCTTGAGCCCAAAGCGCCATCGGCATAAACCTTAAATCCCCTTACATTAAGGCCGGGGGTTTTAAATACGCCCCGTTTAAATAGATAGTCGTAATTCTCCTGCCTGTCGGCCAGCATTACGTACATGCGCATTTTTAATAATCCCTTATGCTGCAGATCGGCAATGGTGCTGATCATAGTATAGGGCAATCCACAATCATCAACCGTTGTCAGTCCAACCGCGAAACAGTTTTTCTGTGCCGATAACAACGCGTTCTCCACAATAGGGGCGGTCGGTTCGGGTATTTTGCGCGTAACAATACCCATGGCATTATCAACCAATATACCCGTAAGTTTGCCATTAATGGTTTCAATTTCGCCGCCATTAATGGTTTGGCCGGCTTTTACCCCGGCAATATTTAAAGCTGCCTGGTTGGCAATTATCGCATGTCCGTCAACACGGCTAAGTATCACCGGCCTTACCGGGAACATGCTATCGAGCCTGGCTTTATCCGGAAATTGTTTTTTTGTCCAATCGTTTTGATCCCAGCCACGACCTATGATCCAACCATCGGTGTTACGGGCAGAGTAAGCCCCCACCGAATCCACAACCTCGTTCCAGCTTTTGGTTCCATCAAGGTTCACTTCCTGTAAGCCAAGGCCATATTCATAAAAGTGGGCATGTGCATCAATAAAACCAGGGTAAACGGCAGCCCCCTGAACATCAATCACCTCATGGGCCAGGTATTTTTGTTCCAGTGTATCGGCATTGCCAACGGCTACAATTTTACCATGGTTTACCACAAATGCATTAGCAGTAGTAAAGGCGCTGTCGACGGTATAAACAACGGCATTTTTTATTAAAAGATCGGCATTGTACTCTTTTTGTTTGCAGGCTGCGACCAAAAGCAGCAGCGCCGGCAATAATTTCTTCATATAGATAGCTCTTTTGAAGATGATGGATTAAAGAGCAAAGAACAAGGACGGGAAACCGGAACAGCTAATAGTAAATGCTTTATGATCTTTGTCTTTGCTCTTTTATCTTTATTCTGTCATCCTGTTTATATACAATTATCAAATCATAAAGTTATGCCTTCAAATATTTAATTTAGCATCGAAAACGAAATTGAAGGGAATTTTTTTAAATGTCAGATATTATACAGCTTTTACCAGACGCCGTTGCCAACCAGATTGCCGCCGGCGAGGTGGTGCAACGACCTGCATCTGCGGTAAAAGAATTAGTTGAAAACGCCATCGATGCCGGGGCCGGCAAAATACAGCTCATTATAAAAGATGCAGGGAAATCATTGATACAAGTAATTGATGATGGCTGCGGCATGAGCATTACCGATGCCCGCATGTGCTTTGAGCGCCATGCCACCTCAAAAATACGTAAGGCCGAAGATCTGTTCGCCATCCGCACCATGGGTTTCAGAGGCGAGGCGATGGCATCCATAGCCGCCATTGCCCAGGTTGAGCTAAAAACCCGCCGCCACGAGGATGAGCTGGGTACCTGCATTTTTATTGAAGGATCAGAAGTGATAAGCCAGGAAGCATGCTCTGCTGATACCGGTACATCCATCTCTATAAAAAACTTATTTTATAATACCCCTGCCCGCCGTAACTTTTTAAAAAGCAACCCGGTAGAGATGCGCCATATCATCGATGAATTTCAACGGGTAGCCTTAGCCAATCCTCAGATATTTTTTACCCTGCATCATGACGGGCAGGAAGTTTATCATTTGCCGGGCGCCGCGCTTAAACAACGCATTGTTCATTTATTCGGGAATAATTATAACCAAAGACTGGTGCCGGTTGAAGAGGATACTACCATCATCAAATTACGCGGTTTTGTTGGCAAGCCCGAGTTTGCGCGCAAAACAAGGGGCGAGCAGTTCTTTTTTGTGAACTACCGTTTTATCCGCGATGCTTACCTAAACCATGCCGTGCTTACAGCATTCGAGGAGTTGTTACCTGATGATTGTTACCCTTTTTATGTATTGTTCATCGATATTGATCCATCAAAAATTGATATTAATGTACACCCTACTAAAACCGAGATTAAATACCAGGACGAAAAGGCCATTTACGCCATTATCCGCTCGGCAGTAAAACGTTCTTTGGGCAGATACAACATTACCCCCAGTTTGGATTTTGACCAGGAGAACAGCATCGAGCACCTCATCACCCCAAAACCATTTGAGGAGATAGTTGCGCCTACCATATCTTTCAACCCTGATTTTAACCCCTTTGCTGCCGAGAAAAAAATACCCCGCGAACAGCACCCGTTTTTAAGAGATAGTGGCAATTACAAAAGCAGCCCTATACCAGGCAATTGGGATACCCTATACGAGATCAGCAAAAAGGAAACCAGCCTGCAACAACAAATGCATGGGGAAAAAAGCATTGCTGTTGATGAGCAGGAAGTAAGTAAGCCAAGCGAGCGGCAATTGTTTCAGATCCACAACAGATTCATCCTCTCACAAATTAAATCGGGTTTTATGCTGATAGGGCAGCAGGCCGCCCATGAGCGCATTTTGTACGAGCGTTTTTTACAGCAATTGCAAAATCACTCCGGGGTGAGCCAGCAAAGCCTGTTTCCGCAATCGGTAACATTAAATGGAAGCGATTTTGAGTTATTAAGGGAACTTTTGCCCGATATAAAAGCGCTTGGGTTTGATATCCGCGAGTTTGGAAAAAACACGGTGGTTGTTGAAGGTGTACCCGCCGAACTAAACAATGTAGACGAGCATGAACTGCTTGAGCATTTGTTAGAAGGCTTTAAAAACAATTTGGCCATTTTAAAAGTAGATAAGCGGGATAACCTGGCAAGATCATTAGCACGCAACGCTGCTATTAAAACCGGAACCAAATTATCATTAGAGGAAATGAACCAGCTTATTGACCAGCTTTTTGCCTGCCAAATGCCCAACCAGGCATTGAACGGTAAGCCCGTAATCAGTACCTTTACAATGACCGAATTAATGGAACGCTTTGAAAAATAGCCCAGGGGCTTTAATTATACTATGAACCGATACAGTCAATCACCATTTTCAAATATTACGCCGGTTGTAAAAAACCTGTTGATCATTAATGTTTTGTTTTTTATAGGAACGTATGTATTCGCCAGACTCGGAATAGACCTTATTACATGGCTATCAGCGTTTTATTTTAATTCTCCGTTATTTCATCCATGGCAAATTATTACTTACATGTTTATGCATGCCGGTATTTCACATATTTTTTTCAATATGTTTGCCTTGTACATTTTTGGCCCAACCCTGGAGTATACCATGGGTTCCAAGCGCTTTTTGCAATACTATTTTATAACAGGTATTGGTGCATTAGCCTTACAAATGCTGGTACAGGCCATTGAGGTACACGGAGTAATAGGCACTTTTACCATTGCCAACGGCGATCTTTCGCCATATGTTAACCTGGAGGGTTTTAACAAGTTAAGGGAAATATACGGCGGGGCAACTTTAGGTGCATCTGGCTCAATATTTGGGCTATTACTTGCCTTTGGGTTCCTATTCCCCAATGTGGAAATGATGATACTATTTATTCCCGTACCGGTTAAAGCCAAATATTTGGTTACAGGCTATATTCTAATAGAATTATTTAGCGGGTTTGGGCAGTTTGCAGGGGACTCTGTTGCTCATTTCGCGCACCTTGGTGGGGCATTATTTGGCTATATTATATTAAAAGTTTGGCGAATGGAACGACCCAACAATTTATATTAACAACAAGAGTTATCAATAAATAACGGTACATTTTTATGAGCACCCTTTGGCAAAATCTCCACTATAAAATGCTGCGGTCGGGCAATAAGCTCAACCTGCTCATTGGCATCAATGTAATTGTTTTCCTGGCTGTATATGCAACAGCTGTTATTGAGCAATTTTTTACGGGATTTGGTAATAGCCTAATACTTTTTTACAGTAATGAATACCTGCTGCTTCCTGCCTATTTCCCAAAACTATTAACCCATTTTTGGACACCCTTAACCTACATGTTCATGCATGCCGGCATATTGCATATCCTGTTTAATATGTTGTGGCTATATTGGATGGGCCAAATATTTGAAGAGTATCTGGGTAACAAACGCACTATAGGCTTATACATTATGGGTGGCCTGGCCGGCGCCCTTGCCTATTTATTATGCTTAAATTTTTTACCAGCGTTTACCAATATACATGCGGCCATAGGCAGTACAATAGTTGGTGCATCGGCCAGCGTTATGGCCATTGTTGTAGCCACAGCTACTTTATTACCTAACTACCATATATCATTAATGTTTATTGGCCCGGTAAAATTAAAATGGCTGGTATTTGTTATCCTGGTGATTGACTTTTTGGGCACCGTTGGTCCAAACGCGGGCGGCGAAATAGCTCACCTGGGCGGGGCATTGTTTGGGTTCATCTACGTTAAACAGCTTCAAAAGGGGCATGATTGGATTACATGGATAGCCAGTTTATTCAAATCAAAGTCAAAATTAAAGGTAGTACATAATATTACCGGTAAAAACAGCATAGAGTATCCCCGTCAGGACGAAATTGACCGTATATTAGATAAAATTTCACAATCGGGTGTTGATAGCCTGAGCAGACAGGAGAAAGAAACTTTAGCTCGCGCAAGCAAGAATGAAAAATAAAAAAAGCAGGTTAAGTTTTATTGATAAAGTTATTTTATGGATAAACCTGCTTCTTTGTTTTGCTTTAGTTATCAGCTATTTTGCGCCATACGTCAACCCTCAAAAAATCTGGATGATTGCTTTTTTTGGGTTGGCCTATCCACCTCTGCTGTTACTTAATGTTATCCTTATGGTTTACTGGCTGCTTCGCAGGCGTTTGCAGTTCGCATTTTCGCTGGTAACTATACTAATTGGCTGGGGTACGCTAAACAACAATATCGGCTTTCGTGCCGCCTCATCCTATACGCCTGTGCCCGGATCTAATGCTGTGCGTATCATGACCTATAATGTTCATAATTTTAAACGATATGGGGCAAAAAACGATGTTTCTACCAAGCATGAAATATTAGCCCTCATTACCAGTCAGCAGCCCGATGTTATCGGCTTCCAGGAGTTTTATACCCGGAACAAGGGCCAGTATGATATGCGGGATTCTATTGTTAAAATTTTAGGGGTTAACAACTTTTATTTTGAGCCATTTACTATTAGTAACCAGGAAAGTATTGGTATGGCCATTTTTTCAAAATTCCCTATAATAGCTAAGGGAATGATCCGCTTGTCTAACGATAAAACCTCATCAAACCAGTGTTTATACATCGATGTAAAAAAAGGCAAAAAGATTTTCAGAGTTTATAGTGTTCATTTGCAATCCATAAAATTTAACCCCTCGGATTATAAATACCTGGATAGTGTATCAAAAAAAGGGAAAACGGACATGCAATCAACCAGAAGGCTGGGTGGTAAATTAAAAATAGCATTTATAAAACGCAGCGAGCAGGTGTTTAAAGTTAAAGCCCATGCCGCACTATGCCCTTATCCCTACATTATATCCGGCGATTTTAATGATACGCCCACATCCTTCGCTGTAAACCAAATGGCAAAAGGGCTCAAAAACGCTTTCCGCGAAAAGGGATCGGGTTTTGGGCGCACCTATAATGGCGATTTCCCTAACTACCAGATAGATTATATTATGGTGAACCCACAATTTGATGTGGCATCGTACCAGATCATAGAAAAAAAACTATCAGACCATTTTCCGCTTCGTAGTGATTTAATATTGAATTAGTAAAAGTATGTAAAAGAGCATCGACCGGGTTTATGTTTGCGATTAGCCCAAACAGTGCATCGGCTATCAGCCTCAGTATACTTTTACGCATTTGCTGCACCGGTAATTCTCTTTTTCGGCAACTATCATATACTTGTAAGCTTTAATATTCAGATGGCCGACATTAGCTTAAAATTGAAAAAATCGTAAGTTTGCCCTCATGAAACAAAATTTGTTTGTTTACAACACTTTATCCCGCAAAAAAGAAGAATTTAAAGCACTTAATGCCCCACATGTGGGCATGTACGTGTGTGGTCCCACTGTATACAGCGATGTACACTTGGGTAATTGCCGTACTTATATATCTTTCGATCTGATGTTTCGCTACCTCAATCACCTGGGCTACAAGGTGCGTTATGTGCGTAATGTAACCGATGCCGGCCACCTGGAGGGCGATGCAGGAGACGAAGGAGAAGATAAAATATCAAAAAAAGCAAAGCTTGCCCAACTGGAGCCTATGGAAATTGTACAAAAGTACACAGTAGGTTTTCATGAAGTAATGCAGATACTCAATACGCTACCACCAAGTATTGAGCCAACCGCTACCGGCCATATTGTTGAACAGATAGAGATGGTAAAGGTGATACTTGAAAAAGGATATGCCTACGAGGTGGATGGCTCAGTTTATTTCGACGTTGAAAAATATAACAAAACCAGGGATTATGGTGTATTAAGCGGCCGTAATTTAGAAGACCTGATGAACAACACCCGTACACTGGGCGGCCAACAGGAAAAACATGGCAAGCTTGATTTCGCACTGTGGATAAAAGCCAAACCCGAGCACCTGATGAAGTGGCCTTCGCCATGGGGCGTAGGTTTCCCGGGCTGGCATTTAGAGTGCTCGGCCATGAGCCAGAAATATTTAGGAGATCAGTTTGATATCCATGGCGGCGGCCTTGACCTGGTACCTACGCATCATACCAACGAGATAGCTCAGCACGTTGCCTGCTGCGGTAAAAACCCGGCCAATTACTGGGTGCATACCAATATGCTTACCGTTAACGGCCAAAAAATGTCAAAATCATTAGGCAATAGTTTTTTACCGCATGAACTTTTTAGTGGCGAAAACTCTATCCTGAATAAAGGCTACAGCCCCATGACCGTTAGGTTTTTTATGCTGCAGGCCCATTATCGCAGCACACTTGATTTTGGGAATGAAGCTATGGAGGCATCTGAAAAGGGTTTCAGGCGCTTGATGAATGCCTATGCCCTTCTTAATGGGCTAAAGGTATCTGCCGGTACCGAAATTGAAATTGAACCGCTATTGCAACGCTGCTACGCGGCCATGAATGATGATTTTAATAGCCCGGTATTAATTGCCGAACTATTTGAGGCATCGAGGATCATCAATTCGGTAAATGATGGTAAAATGAAGATAAATGAAGCAAACCTGGAGCTGCTTAAAAACCTCATGCACACCTTTGTATTGGATGTACTGGGTTTAAAAGATGAGCAAGCCGATAACGATGATCTGCCAAAGGTGTTGAACCTGATAGTTGAACTCAGGAATGAAGCTAAAGCCAATAAAGACTACGCCACAAGCGACAAGATCCGTGAGGGTTTATCAAAGGTTGGATTTCAGCTAAAGGATAGTAAAGACGGTACACTCTGGAGCAAAAGCTGATATATAGAACCAAGGGATTAAGAGGCGAGGATAAATATTTGTCTTCGCCTCTCCTTTTGATTGCTGTTTGCGACATAATGAAGCAAGGAACAAAAGGAATATTTTCTTAACCCCTGACGCTACCTACAAAGAGTTGTAATAATTAAACAGCTTAGCCAGGTCTCTATCACTTTTAAAATCAATTTTATTACTTATAATAAACGCCCGAACATTCTCCCCTTTATCACTTAAGGCAGCCATTACATTTTTTTGCACTGGCTTAAACTTAGCAAGTTTATTATCCTTTAACAAGTAATAAACAGCATCCTTTAACGCAAAAGTTTTTGTTACTGTTGCTGAGTTAAAAACCTGATCTGAATGAATCACCTTTTTATAACGTTTTAACACTTTGACCTTACCATCAGCAATTACCTGGTAAAACGAGGTTGGTGTTTGCTCATCAACAGCGGGGTAGCCATTACTAAATACTAAAGGCAAAAGATTGCTTTCCGGTATTCCAAACGTATCAAAACGGAAGCTTTTAACAGGTTCAACAAAGGCCAGTGCCAATGAATCCCCGGGGCTTTGAAATAAAAGTTCATCCTTTATCAGGTCATATTTGAGTTTTGCCAGCATAGTTTTGCCGCTAACCAGGCTAACGGCACCCGGAAACCAGTTTGCGGCGAGGTATGGACTACCTTCAACATCAATATAAAGCTGCTCCATAACGGGCTTGCCCTGGTTATCGTTTAACATCTGCGTTTGTGCATTTGCAAAAAAACAATTCACCAACAAGCCAGCTACACAAAAACTAAAAAGGGATATCTTCATAATAAGGTAATTTTATACGCAATTGGCATAACGCGTTTTTTAAACAAAACATTATGCATATTATTGGCTTGTATACTTCAACGGGCAACAACGGGCTGCTTTACGTGGCTAAACACCTGTAAAACTACACAACAAATCAACATGATGAACACGAATTTTATTTTATTAAACTCATCCGGCCACAATTAAATATAATCGTTTTCGTTTCATATTAAACACAAAAACAGGTAATAGTATAAAACTATTCATATTTTGCGGCAATTTACATTGCATTACCGACTTAAAATTTATTACTAAATTGCCCTACCAAAATCTTATTAAAACATGAAGAAAATATTATTAGCCGCCACATTTATGAGCTATAGCTTTTTTGCTTTAGCGCAGTCGTCACCGGTTAAAGTAAGTAAGGTTGTTACCGCCGAAGAAGACTTTAATAAATTAGTTGAGCGTAAAGGAATAAAGGATGGTTTTTTGGCCGTTGCCGCTTCCGACGGTATTGTATTTAAACCGGATGCTGTGAAAATCGTCGATTTTTATAATAGCATTGATAAGCAGCCCGGCAAACTGAGTTGGCTTCCAAAATTTGCCCGCATATCTGCCAACGGCGATCTTGCGTTTACCGCCGGGCCATATATTTATCAAAATGGCAAAACCGAGGATGATAAGGTTTATGGTGATTATGTTTCCATCTGGCGTGCCGACGTTGATGATAATAATAAATTAAAATTATTAATTGATCTTGGGATACAACACCCCGAGCCGGAAGAAAAGGCAGTTACTGATTTTAAAGACCCTGATGCCTCCTCAAAATCTGAGCCGAGCAAAGACCCTTTCACAGCAAAAAGTGTTATTGTAAATACAGATAAAATATTTAATCACTCGCTAACGCTATCGGCATTGGCCAGTTATAAAGAGTTTTTGAGTCCAGAAGGCCGCTACTATTTCCCTGGATTTGAACCAATGACCGGACCAGATGTGATCATGAAATTTATAAATAACCAGGCCATCAGCATATCTGCCGAAACCATTGACGCGGGTCGTTCTACAAGCAATGACCTGGCCTACAGCTATGGCCATGCACGCATTACAAAAGGCAATGTAGTGAGTAACTACAACTATGTGCGCATATGGGAAATTGATCAATCAAAAAAATGGAATATTCTGCTGGAAGTATTTTCGGCTATTGAAAACGAATAAGGACTAAGATTAATGACATTAAAAACAGCGATGAGTAAACTCTATCGCTGTTTTTTTTGCCTTTTATTTTAAGTATGCCTGCAAAAAAACCATTGCATTTTACATTTTGCCTTGCTTTGTGTAGCTGCAAAAAGGACAACATAGCTACTGATGATGTACATGCCGAAATGCTGGCAGCTGTTAATGAAGAAGCACAGGCTGCACCTGTGGTACTGTTTATATGTCGCCCGTTCCTCCGGTTAAATGGAACAATAATCAGGAAGCCGCCGCTACTGCACACACAAAAGATATGTTTGTTAATTATTATTTTAACCACATATCACCCAGCGGATCATGCCTGGAAAAAAAGCGAAGATCATTGTAAAGCAATGATGGATAGCTTATATGTAGATTTTGGAGCCGCAAGATATAATACCATTTGGGTACAGGAGTTTGGCAGGTAATCTACCGGCTATCGTTAATTATGAGCATTGCATTTGAAAAGAGCAAAAAAAAAGCGGATCATACCTTAGCATAACCCGCTTTTTATATATTAAGCTAAAAGTTTATTAATTATTCAATAACACTCACTTTAAGCATATTGGTTTTACCTTGTTTAATAATAGGCACTGCAGCTGTGTTTATCACCACATCGCCTATTTTAATCAGCTCTGCCGCTTTAAGGATGTTGTTTACATCGCTTATAGTATTATCAGTACTTTCCAGCTTATCGTAATAGAAAGAGCGAACACCCCATACCAGGCTAAGCGCGTTTAGCAATTGCTTGTTTGCAGTAAATATGTAAGTACTTGCTTTGGGCCTGTGGCTCGAGATTTGGAATGCGGTGTAACCAGAAGTTGTCATAGATACAATACCTACAGCGTTGCTATTTTGTGCAAGATGCACTGCGGACTCGCACACCGTATTGCTCAGGTAATCAGGTGAGGCAGGATCGGCATTTACTTCTTTAGATGAATTAAAGTTATAACCCAATTCTTCAACGTTACGCACAATTTTAGCCATTGTTTCAATAACTATCACCGGGAACTCGCCAACAGATGTTTCACCGCTTAGCATCACTGCATCAGCGCCATCCAATACAGAGTTGGCTACATCGTTAACCTCGGCACGTGTTGGGCGGGGGGTAGTTATCATTGACTCCAGCATCTGGGTTGCAACAATTACCGGTTTTGAGGCTGCACGGCATTTACGGGCAATCATTTTTTGAAGCAATGGAACTTCTTCCAAAGGCATTTCAACGCCAAGATCGCCACGGGCTACCATTACGCCATCTGTTGCGGCAATAATTTCATCTATATTATCAATGGCTTCGGGTTTTTCAACTTTGGCTATAACCCTTGCAGCTTTCCCGCTTTGGGCAATAATTTGTTTTAGTTCAATAATATCCTGGCCGGTGCGCACAAAAGATAAGCCTATCCACTCCACATCATATTTTAATGCAAACTGCAGGTTGATCAAATCTTCTTCGGTTAAGCTTGGGATAGATACTTTGGTGTTTGGCAGGTTAACGCCTTTACGTGATGTTAAAATACCACCGTGTACAACTTCACATATAACTGTATCCAGTCTGTTCGTTTCAAGAACCCTTAACTGCAACTTGCCATCATCAAGCAAAATAATTTCGTCTGCCTGTACATCCTGCGGAAAGGTATCATAAGTAATGTAGATCTGCTCATCATTACCAATACATTCCTGGGTAGTAATTTTAATATGTGTTCCGTTAACCAAGTGAATACCGCCATCTTTTACCAAACCAATGCGGATTTTGGGGCCTTGTAAATCGGCCAATATGCCAACATTGGTCTTATATTCTTCGTTAATCTCTCTTATGGTATCAATAACAGCTTTGTGGTCTTCCGGGCGTCCGTGCGAAAAATTAAGGCGACAAACGTTTACTCCGGCTTTTATCATGGCTAATAAAACTTCTTTTTTAGCTGATGCCGGGCCCATGGTGGCAACAATCTTAGTACGATTATAATATAATTTCATATTGTTCTGTTTAAACTGGCTACGTATTCACATTAGGTGTAATACCAACACTTTTAAAATTTTGCGCTAAAATAACAGATTTTCCCGTGATTTTATTTTTTTCGGATCAATCTTTACGGCGGCAACAATTTCGGGGATCTTATTTATGGTTGATATCAGGTTGTCAAGGTCATTATCATCAATATAATTCCTGATCATTAAAAAATAATCGGCGCTCTTAATTTCGGGCACTAAATAGCCCTCAGAGCCTTTATTCGCAATAAAATAAAAATCAGTCTCGGTAGTTTCCCAGCTATAATGGTATTTTGAAAATAAAACAGGTTCGCTTCCCTGATGAATATCAACAGCCAAATCCTCCGTTTTAATAAAATTAAAATTTAAAAACTTATTGATAAGATAACATGCACGGTAATCTTTTAATGAAGTTGTTACCGCAATCAGTACAAAATCAAAATCGATCTCAAACTTTAAAAATTTCCTGTTCAAAATCATTACTTTTACACCGTCAAAAATACAAATCGAAACCGTTCGAATAAAATTTTGTTATCGAATTATATTGTAAAAGTTTTAGATTTGATTATTGACAGAATTTATTTTTCTTTGCACTGAATTTTTATTAATCATTAAACTATAAAGACTATGTCTGATATCGCTTCAAGAGTAAAAGCTATTATCGTAGAAAAACTGGGTGTTGACGAAAGTGAAGTTACACCAGAAGCGAGTTTCACCAATGACCTTGGTGCCGACTCGTTAGACACCGTGGAATTGATCATGGAGTTTGAAAAAGAATTTAACGTGGCTATTCCTGACGATCAGGCTGAAACTATCGGTACTGTAGGTCAGGCTGTTGCTTACCTTGAAAAAAACGTTAAATAAGACTCCCTAACTGGATTAAATGGAGTTCAAAAGAGTTGTAGTAACCGGGCTTGGAGCACTTACTCCAATTGGTAATACCGTTTCTGAATATTGGAATGGTTTGATCAATGGGGTAAGTGGCGCTGCCTTTATCAAAAGTTTTGATACCACACATTTCAAAACTAAGTTCGCATGCGAAGTGAAGGGCTTTGATGCGGATGGTTTTTTGGGTCGTAAAGATGCCCGTAAATTAGATCCGTTTGTTCAATACGCGCTTTTCTCAACAGAAGAAGCTGTAAAAGATGCCGGATTGGATTTTAGCAAATTAGATACCAGCCGCATCGGGGTTATCTGGGGGTCAGGTATTGGCGGTTTAAAAACGTTTTTGGATGAAGTTGTAAACTTTGCCAAAGGCGATGGAACACCACGTTTCAACCCCTTCTTTATCCCTAAAATGATTGCTGATATTGCCCCCGGCCATATTTCTATCAAATACGGATTGCGCGGGCCAAATTTTTCAACTGTTTCAGCCTGTGCATCATCAAATAATTCGCTTATTGATTCATTCAACTATATCCGTTTGGGTAAAGCTAATATGTTTATAAGCGGAGGTTCTGAAGCCATTATCAACGAAGCAGGTATCGGCGGTTTTAACGCCATGCACGCCTTATCAACCCGTAACGACGATCCGGCAACGGCATCGCGTCCGTTTGATCTGGACAGAGACGGTTTTGTAGCCGGCGAAGGCGCAGGTACCATAATTTTAGAAGAACTGGAGCATGCAAAGGCCCGTGGCGCTAAAATTTATGCCGAAATGATAGGTGGCGGCATGAGTGCTGATGCCTACCATATGACAGCGCCACATCCGGATGGGCTTGGCGCAGCACTGGTTATGCGTGCAGCCCTTGAAGATGCTAACCTTACTCCTGCAGATATTGACTATGTAAATGTTCACGGAACATCAACACCTATTGGCGATCCGCAGGAAATTAAGGCTATACAAGATGTTTTTGGCGATGATATTTATCGTATAAATATCAGCTCAACCAAATCAATGACAGGCCACTTACTTGGCGCTGCCGGTGCAGTTGAAGCTATTGCCTCTATACTGGCTTTAAAGAATGGTATAATACCCCCTACTATTAACCATTTTGCCGACGATCCTTCTTTTGATCCTAAAATTAATTTCACCTTTAATAAAGCACAGCACCGTGAAATTAATATAGTTCAAAGCAATGGGTTTGGTTTCGGGGGCCATAATGCTTCTGTTATATTTAAGAAATACGAAGATTAATTGTGGTTTAATGCCTATAAGTCGGTTTTACAAGCTTTATATATCGCCCAATAGAAAATACGTTAAGGTTTTAAATAATTTGCTCGGTTTTGTGCCGGGCAATTTGTCGTTATACCGTTTGGCATTCCGGCATAAATCCGTAGCTCAAAACGTAAAAAAGGGTGTAAAGAACAGTAACGAGCGTCTGGAGTTTTTGGGCGATGCCGTGCTGGGCAGCGTTGTTGCAGAAGTACTTTTTAAACTTTACCCTTATGAAGATGAGGGCTTTTTAACAGAGCTGCGCTCAAAAATTGTGAGCCGTAATAACCTTAACCAGCTTGGCCGCAAGCTGGGCTTTGATAAACTAATTGAGTATGATAACCGCATGCTAAACTCCAGCAGGCAGGGATCGTTACTTGGCGATGCTTTTGAAGCGTTAATTGGTGCTGTTTATTTGGATAAGGGCTATGATTTCACCAAGCGCTTCCTGATAAACCACATCATCAAATCGCATATTGATATTCATAAACTGGAGCAAACCGAAACTAACTTTAAAAGTAAATTAATTGAATGGTGCCAGCGCCATGGCCGCGATATTACTTTTGAACTGGTAACCAACCAGGAAGGCGAAAACGCCAAACTTTTTACGGTGCAAGCACTTGTTGATGGCGACGTGATGGGATCTGGCAAAGAATTTAGTAAAAAGAACGCCGAAAAGCTTGCCGCCGAAAAAGCCTGCGAAGCCTTGAGCATCTAAAAAACAACCTATTTGTTAATGTTTTCCTGGTGAGGACAGCTTTGTTGAATCGGATTTGATGAATGTTGGCGAATTAAGCAGCTCCAATTTATCTTTCTCGCTACTATTATTGTAGTATTCAAATGATTTCTGGGTGTGTTTTATCAGGTCGTAATCATTCCAGCCCTTCAGGTCATCAAATGTTGGCGTATAATAATTCATGAACCGCTGCGCCAGTGTATCCGATTGCAATTTGGTAATTTGCCTCACAAAAGCAATATTATATCGCCGGTTAATTTCTGCCTGTTCCACTTCGCCTTTTGAAAACTGGGCAAAACGCTTTGCCCGGTTAGGGGTTTTGCCAAAAAGCTCATAGATACCTGTCAAGGGATTAGTTATAAACGAAGTTACCGGGGGCTTGCCATTGTAAAATGTACCCTGTTTACGATAATCGCTCATAATTTCATTCACCTCCTGCCGTTTGGTTTGGCCGGTAATTTTAACCTCGTTCAAAACAATCTGAGGTTGCATATACACCGGCATATCGCTGTTATTCAACACCTCTATTTTTTGCGGAGTATATTTCTCTTTCGAAAAAAGCAGTGTATCGCCTGCAGATGCCTTTATCGTGAACCAACCCAGATCATCGCTCATGATCAAAGTATTGGTTTTTAAATTTTTAATCATTACCTGCCCCACACGTTCGGGTGTGTTCTTTTTAGAGGTAACACCCTTAAGGGTAAATTCCTGGGCTGATGCATTTAAAACAAAGCAAAAGCAAACGAGTAACTGCAGGGAAAAACGAATACGCATTAATACTATTGTAAACGCAAAGATAGCCAGAGTATTTTAAACTAAATGTGAAAAAGTGTTAAACGGTTGGAAGTCGGGAAAGTCCGAAAGTCAGTAAAGTCCGAAAGATTATCGCAATTATAGTTTAAATTCCACCCGCCTGCGAATTGTTTAACTGCCGCCTTTACCAACTTACTGACTTTCGGACTTTCTGACTTTTCAGACTTTTCAGACTTTCCGACTAAAACCCTATCTTTGCGCATGATAAAATCCATGACAGGGTATGGAATTGCCAGTTTTGATTCGGGTAATACAAAATATACCGTTGAGATAAAATCCCTGAACAGCAAGTTTCTTGAACTTTCACTCCGTTTGCCCAAAATATTTTCAGAAAAAGAATTTCAGCTGCGTAATGATTGCAGCAAAATGATAGAGCGCGGCAAAGTAAACCTATCTATTAATGTTGAGCAGGTAAATGCTTCTGTTAAAGCAGCTGGTATTGATAAGGTTTTGTTAAAACACTATTATCAGCAGCTTAAAGATGTAAGCCAGGAACTTAACGAGCCAACTTCAAATCTGTTACAGCTTGCTTTGGGCCTGCCCGAAGTTGTAAAATATGATGAAGAAACAGTATCAGAAGATGAATGGAAACTGGTAGAAAAAACATTTCAGCAGGCCCTGGCCGCTTTCCAGCAATTTAGGGCCGATGAGGGAAATGTATTGGAGAATGATGTAAAGTATCGTATCAATATCATTCTTAAAAACCTGGAGCTTGTTGAGTTAGAGGATCCAAAACGCATTCCGCTGATCCGCGAAAGGCTAAACACATTTTTAGCCGAGGCTGCCAGCCGCGAAGCGATTGACCAAAACCGTTTTGAGCAGGAGCTGATCTATTACATTGATAAGCTGGACATTACCGAAGAAAAAATACGGCTTAAAACCCATTGCGAATACTTCATCGAAACACTTAAAAATGCCGATGCCAATGGCAAAAAGCTGGGTTTCATCTCTCAGGAAATAGGCAGAGAGATTAACACACTTGGCTCAAAAGCCAATGATGCCAATATCCAGAAACTGGTTGTAGGCATGAAAGAAGAATTGGAAAAGATTAAAGAACAACTGTTAAACGTATTATAGTTTATTGGTTCACTGGTTCATTAGTTCATTAGTAGCAAGCTGGTGACTATGCACCACCAAACACCAATGAACTAATGAACTAATAAACTAATGACCCAAGAAGGTAAACTCATCATATTTTCGGCCCCATCCGGTGCAGGTAAAACTACTATAGTACATCATTTGCTCAGCATAATTCCCCAACTGGAGTTTTCTATTTCGGCAACTACACGCCCGGCACGCGGCGATGAAGAAGATGGTAAAGATTATTACTTTATTAGCCTGGCAGAGTTTACACACCGTATTGCCAAAAAGCAATTTGTTGAATTTGAAGAAGTTTACACAGCCACGTTTTATGGCACCCTGCGTGCCGAAATTGAACGCATCTGGGCAAAAGGCAAAACTGTTATTTTTGATATAGACGTTGAAGGCGGCCTTCACCTTAAACGTAAATATGACGGGCAGGCACTTGCCATATTTGTGCAACCCCCATCATTAGAGGTTTTGATAGAGCGATTAACGAGCCGCGGCACCGATAGTGAAGAAAAACTGCGCGAACGCTTTGCAAAAGCCGAAAAAGAACTAAAATACGCCCCTCTATTTGATATTATACTCAAAAATTACGATCTTGAAACGGCTTGCAAAGAAGCTGAGATATTAGTTAAAGATTTTATTAGCCCCCCGGCCCCCTAAAGGGGGAGGTAGTAAAGTTTATTTAGTCAGGGTTTACATATCATAAAAATCATAATTTATTCATTCCTTCCTTTTGGGGGGATAGGGGCAAACTGAGATGAAGATAGGCTTACTGTTCGGTTCATTTAATCCCATACATATAGGGCATCTTATCATTGCCAATTACATGGCCAACCATACAACCTTAGACAAGGTTTGGCTGGTGGTATCGCCGCAAAATCCGCTAAAAAAATATGGCGACCTGATTAACACTTACGACAGGTTGGAGATGGCCCGCCTGGCTACTGATAATGCTACCAATATTACTGTAAGCGATGTAGAATTGAGACTGCCGCAGCCATCATATACAATTGATACGCTAACCCACCTAAAAGAAAAATATCCTGAGCATGAGTTTGCCCTCATCATGGGATCCGACAACCTGGGCACCCTGCACAAGTGGAAAAATTATAAGCTCATCCTGCGCGATTACCGCATCTTTGTTTACCCTCGTCCCGGCTATGAAAACGCCGAGCTTGCCAATCACCCATCCGTCACCATAACCATGACCCCGCTCATGGAGCTATCCGCTACCTTCATCCGCAAATCCATCGCCGAAAAAAAGAACGTTCAATATTTTGTACCAGACCCGGTTTTGAAATTTATTGAGAGCAAGAGTTTGTATAAGTAGGGTAAAGGCGAAAGGTTAAGGGTAAAAGGCTTTCCTTAAACTTCACCAATCGCTATTATTGTATAGGAAGGCCAACTTAACATAATGTCCTTTCACCTTTCACCTTTCACCTTTCACCTTTCACCTTTCACCTTTCACCTTTCACCTTTCACCTTTCACCTTTCACCTTTCACCTTTCACCTTTCACCTTTCACCTTTCACC
>NZ_JBFUKX010000062.1:0-27978 GCF_056400605.1 Mucilaginibacter sp. P5_A4
ATATATCGCTATGCAATATTCCTTACATTCTGTTCAAACGCTAAAGGGTAAAAAGAAATGAGGCAGTATCTCTCTCTCAACATACCAATGGGTTGTTTGGGGCAAACTCTGCTCTCATTCCTCCTCACTTTATAATGCAAATTTATTTGCTTATATTATGACAACAAACATAGGAGTGGCAAACTCTAAAGTATGAATAACAGGGCAGCTTTGGGTTCTTCATTGTTTTTGATTTTATCAGGCACCAATGATCAGAAATCGACAATTTGTATTATGTAAATGAAAAAATATATCTAACTTTATAATACACAGCCTTTTACTTATAATGTCAGTCGAAACCAATAAAACTGTTTCACCTTTAAGTTGGGTTATTATAACCGGGTTGGGCTTTGTGTTGTTTGTGGCGGCCGCGGTAATACTTATGATCTTTAGCAATAAAGCCGCAAATTTAAGTCCGCAAGTTTATTTTTTTCTTTTGGTTTTTGTTGCCTTARTTGCATCGGGGTTTTTATTTGGTGCTTTAAAAGCGCACGCGAAATATAGCGGTAAACTGTTTAATGGCACTTTAGCGCTTGGTGGGCCTGCAGTGATTTTTTGCCTGATCATCTATTTTGGGTTAAAGCTTTCTCCGGAAGCTGATTCATTTAATATCAAATTCATTGTTTTTGGTGATGAAAGTAAAAATGAGCTGGTAAATGGCGGATTGCTTAAAGTTTTGTTCAATAAACCCGACTCAGCAAGGATCGAAAATGGTGTGGTAACTTTTACCGAACTGCCAACTAATTTATTAGGAAAAACCATTTCTGTTACTCCGGCGGTAATTGGTTTTTACCGGCAAAGCCAGCAGATAACCATTCCTGCTGATGGGCGAACGCCTATTGAGTTGCATCTAAAAAAACAAGCTGACTCTTTAACTATCAGTGGTTTGGTTGTAGATATGCAAGGTCAACCTGTCCCTAATGTGCTGATTGTACTGGCTAACGGGCTTTATAAAACCAGCGCCGATCAGTTAGGCAATTTCCGTTTTATCTTGCCTGTAAAAGATGGTACTGAGCTTCCGGTGAGAGTTTACCGGGAAAAAAAGTTGCGTTATAACAACACCCAGGTTTTTTCTTCAAAAATACCCCTTACTCTTCAACTGAATGAGTTATGAAAGCGATCATCAGCATAATAAGCTTGTGTATGGCCGGGTTTAGCGGTTATGGTCAAACTACTGTTTTTAAGGGGCAGCTATTAAACAACAATTCGGTAGTTAAAAACTATACAATAATTATTAACGGAAAACCGACAACAACAGACGATTCGGGAGTATTTACCACCGCCATAAGCAGCAGCGCCAACCAGCTTACCGTTCAGCCATCCGACAAAAATTATATCATTGCGTACCCAATGGGTGGCAGGGTACTGGTACCTAAAGACCCATTATTGTTGACCCAGATAGTGCTGGAAGGTTTCCAGTCAAACAGCCAGATCAAAAGCTACCTGGCATCATTGGCACAATTAAAAGCGGCGGCTAAAAAAGATCAATCCGAAACAAAAACATTACAGACAAAGATTGACTCCATTGCTTCCAACCTTAAAAAATCCGGTTATACCAATGATGACCTGAAAATAGCCCGGGAAAGGCAGGATGGTATTGATCTGTTTTACCCCGAGATCAGCGGTGCCCTGCAAAACTATATCCTGCAGGCACAAAGTTTAATGATTGCTTTTAAATTTATAGCTGTATACGCCTTCGTCAATATTAATGCGCTTAGCCAATACGCACAAACCCAAAGCGGATTTAACCAGGCGTTTGAAAAATTATATGTCAATTATCCTACTTACTCAAAAAAAATGGCCGACTACTGGGACGATCCATCACTCACTGCATCATTTGAAGGTATAGCTGACACATTAATTTATGGTATAGGCAAAAATAAGATCGTTCCTTTAAATGATCTGAAAAATCAGATCAATAAATATTTTCAGAACCAGGTAGCTGATAAGGATAAGGAGAGAGTTAAAAAAGAAATTCAATCACAAATAGCCGAACAGGTTCCAGGCATCACTGATCAGCTCAATGCTATGGAACTGCGTGTAAAACAATTTCTGAGCCGGTTAAAAAACTAATATTCATCAAATACTAAAACATATCAATCATGAAAAAGTTAAATTCATCACTTTATGTTATTTTATTAGTTATTACAGTTTTTTGTACCACAACCTGCGGCAAAGATTCTTCAGGTGGTGGTGTTGCAGTTCTTTTGGGCGACCTCATAGGTTTTTGGCAAAGCGGTAGTGATTCATTCACATTTCAGGAACAGAATGGCCAACTTGAGGGCAGTGGCACAGTTGGGGGTAAAACAGGAACGGTTACCAATGCCAGCATTAACAACACAGTATTTACTTTTGATTTGGTATTTAACGTTGGTAAAACCAGTTATAGCGGAACGATAGATGCATCAAAGAAAGTATTAAAATTAACCTCATCAGGAGCAACAGTTAACTTCAACAAACAATAATTGTTTATAAACCGTTTTGTAACCCAATAATAGCTCATCCTTGCGGTATTGAAGCTATTAATCTTTTTGTGTAATCTTCTTTAGGGCGATAATAAATATCATCGGGGTATCCTGTTTCAATGATCTCACCTTTATTCATTACCATCATACGGTCGGATATATGTTTGATTACGGCAAGATCGTGCGAGATGAAAATATAGGTCAGCTTAAACTCCTGCTGTAATTCGCGGATGAGGTTAAGTACCTGTGCCTGTACCGAAACATCCAACGCCGAAACCGATTCGTCGCAAATAATAAATTTAGGTTGCAGGGCCAACGCCCTGGCTATCACGATACGTTGCCTTTGTCCGCCCGAAAACTCATGCGGAAAACGGTTGAAATGTTCTGGCAGCAGATTTACTCTTTCCAATAACTCCAAAACATGTTTTTTGCGTTTTGTATTATTGGCATAAAACTGGTGTACCTGTAAAGGTTCCATTAAGGATTGACCAACCGTTAGTCGTGGATTTAAAGAGGAGTAAGGGTCCTGGAATATGATCTGGATGTTCCGCCGGATCTCTCGCAGGTCGTTCTTTTTCAAACTTCGTAAATCTGTGTTTTCAAAGCTGATATTACCTGCGGTAGGTTCTATTAACCTTAAAATAGATCTGCCCAAAGTGGTTTTGCCACAACCTGATTCACCTACCAGGCCAAGTGTTTCGCCGGGATAAACTTCAAAACTTACATTGTTAACAGCCTTGACCATATTTGCCGAATGCCCAAATAGCCCCGTTTTTACCGGGAACCATGTTGAAAGCTGATCTATTTTAAGTAATGGCTGCTGCTTATACAGTTCCTTTTTTCGTTCGGCTATTTCCTGCTCAGGATAGTTATACAATGCCCTGATGTTTTCTATTGTCACTGATGACTTATTACCAGCACCATCAATATCAAAAAAATCGGCTACAACCGGAAGCTTTTTTAAATGTTGATTTGGTGAAGGTCGACAAGCCAGCAGGCCCCTGGTATAAGGGTGTTTAGGGTTTGCAAATAAGTCACCTACTTTAGCTTCCTCCACAATTTCGCCTTTATACATCACCATAACCCGGTCTGCAATTTCTTTTATCACGCCTAAATCATGCGATATGAATATCAAACTCATATGCCGAACGGTTTTTAGATTAAGCAAAAGTTCAATGATGGTTTTTTGTACAGTTACATCCAATGCAGTTGTAGGCTCATCAGCTATCAATATCTCCGGGTTGCAACACAGTGCCATCGCTATCATTACCCGTTGCTTTTGCCCACCAGAGATTTGGTGCGGGTAGCTATCAAAAATAGCCTCGGGGCGGGGGAGTTTTACCTCGTTAAAAAGTTCGAGGGTTTTCTTTTTTGCGTCGGTTTTGGATACTTTTAAATGCAGTTGGATAGCCTCGGTAAGTTGAAAACCACAGGTAAGTACCGGGTTAAGCGAGGTCATGGGCTCCTGGAAAATCATAGCCATACGATTGCCGCGGATATGGCGCATATCAGCTTCGGAAATTTTGCAAAGACTAACATCATTTAAAAGGACTTCGCCGCCAATTACAGTTTGATGCTCATTCAACAAACGCATCAGCGCAAGCGAAGTAACCGACTTACCAGAACCAGATTCACCAACTATACCGATAGTTTCACCTTTTTTTAAATTAAAGGATATGTTTTTTACTGCAGAAAATAAGCCATCTCCAGTTTTAAAACTAATTGCAAGGTTTTTTACTTTCAGCATTATTGCCCTACTATAGTTATCATTTCATCTTTAATTAATTCTTCGCCCCGGTAACGTCTTATCAGTTGCGCTGTAGCTACCACATCTTTTTGACAATAGGTACAAATACGGTCGAGCTGGTTTTCGTTCCAATAAACATGCCCCACCATGCTGCCGTCAATATCATCTTTTGATGTAGGAATATCAAAAATAGCGGTAAGCAGGTTTAGCGATGTGTAATTTTTATAATCACCAAATTTCCATAGTTCCATGGTATCCAAATGGATTATTTCCCATGGCTTTTTGCCCGCGAGCTGCAATTGTGGCGGAAAAGGCAGGCCATTGATCAATAACCTGCGGCATATATACGGGAAATCAAATTCTTTACCATTATGTGCAACCAATATTAAATTGGCGGGCTGGTTAAACAGCATTGCAGAGAACCTGATTAAAAGATCTTTTTCATCGTGCCCGGCAAACGACTTGATGCGTAATCCGGTATTCTTGCCTGCGGTAAATATCCCGGCAGATATGCAGACAATCTTACCAAATTCAGCCCAAATACCCGCACGTTCGTAATAATCTTCGGGGGTATCATCCTTACGCTGATATTGCGTTTTTTGCTCCCATAGTTTTTGCAGGTGTTCGGGCACCTCATCGTGGGTACTGTATTGTGGTACCGTTTCAATATCAATTACCAGTAAATTGTGCAGATCATACTGTTCAAGCATGCGGGATTATAATTATTGAGCCAATATAATAATTTAAGTTTTGAGTAATGGGTTTTGATGGATGAGATTACACGGCAATTACCAAGCGTACCCTTATCATAAACCTTCCGCTCACTTACGACGTGTTTACCACTTCCTTGCGGCACCCTTAGCAATTACTTACCCAATACCTCAAAGCCAATATTGATAGTATTCCCATTACCATCAACCAAAGTAAGTATGTGTTTACCTGGAGGTGGGTTTAAAGCCATCTGGTGAAAGTCTTTGGTTTCGCCAACGTATTGATCATCCAGGTGCCAAAAGATCTTCATGCCGGGTAAACGGTGGGCGGCATTGCAGATCATCCGCCCGCGGGTACCATCTGCTTCAAGAGGGACGTATATTTTAGCGCCATCTTTAGGGTAAATCACTTCCATGGTGTTGTTGTTTTCTGCTTGTATACATCCCTCCCGGAATGGCGGCAACACATGATACTGGTAATCGCGTGCTTTGTAATAATACTCCATGGAAGGGGGCAGCACAAACCACTTTTTATTAATCATATTATCCGGCGATTCACAGTTCCCGTTCACCTGGCATTTGCCATCAGCAGATAAATGGATCAGTTGGTGATAGGGGCAAACCGGGGCCTTTAAGCCACTTTTAGGTACCAGCATTTCGTCTGCATCAGCACAATATTGCCCGGCACGGTAGCCACTTTGATGGCATACGTTAATTTTTACCATTTCGCCTGTAGGCATCTCAAACCAATCCCTCGAAACAGGCAATAATCTGAAGATCTCGAACAGGGCAGGCGCAGCTGTATTTATTCCTGTTAAGCCCGGCCTGCCTTCGCCATCAGTATTGCCTACCCAAACACCCACAACATATTTGGGTGTGATGCCTATGGCCCAGCCGTCACGGAAGCCAAAGCTTGTACCGGTTTTCCAGGCTATCCGCTGGGTGGAGCTGAATTGCTGCCATAGCATTTCTTCCCCCGGGCGCATTACTTCTTCCATTGCCTGGAAAGTGTAATATATAGATGCCGCATCCAGCAGGCCCGACTTTTCTAAAGAAGGTTTATCGGTTGACTGCCTGCTATAAACCGGGCTATGGAAATCAGCAGGATCATATTTGCCGTTGTATTTATTGTAATGGTTAAGCACCCGGGCCATATCGGCATAGGCGCCGCTTAATTCCCAAAGCGTGTTCTCGCCGCCACCCAATATTAGCGAAAGCCCGTAATGATCTGCGGGTTTGGTTAGTGTGGTAATGCCGGCCTTCTGTAAAAAATCATAAAACCGCTCATATTTAAATTGCTGCAGCATTTTTACAGCTGGTACATTTAACGAACGTGATAATGCCCTTGATGCCGGTACCGCGCCATCATAACCCAAATCAAAGTTTTCGGGGTGATAGCCGGCAATAAGCGTGGGAACATCAGGAATAAGGCTGTTAGGGAGTATTAGCCCGCTATGCAGCATAGATGCATATAACAGGGGTTTTAATGTACTGCCCGGACTACGGGGCGCATCTATCACATCAACATCGCTTTCCATTTGCGGGTCTTCGTGGTGCGTGATATTGCCTGCATAGGCCAGTGTTTGCCCGGTTTCTACATCAAGTACAATTGCGGCAATGTTGTTGATATCATTGGCCTTTAACACCTGGTGATGCTGCTCCAGTATATCGTTTACCTGTTGCTGCAAGGCAGATTTTATACTTGTCTGGATCCGGGTATCTCCTGATGGTTTGGCATGATGATCATTTTTAAAACGCTGCAACAGGTGAGGGGCAAGTGAAGGCAGGGGCATTGGTTTTTCGGGCACAGGTTCTAACTGCGCGAGGGTTGCCGTTGTACTATCAATAATGCCTTGTTTATAAAGCCGGGTTAGCAGTAAATTGCGTTTTTTTAATAAAATGAGCCTGTTTCTGCCGGGGTGTACCAGCGAAGGGGAATTTGGTAAAACCGCCATAGCAGCCATTTCACCCCAGGAAAGTTTATCGGGACTGCGCCCGAAATACCGCCATGATGCGGCATCTAGTCCAATTACATTGGTGCCAAAAGGAGCATTGCTGGCATAAAGTGCTAGTATTTCGCTCTTGCTGTAAGTAAGTTCAAGTCGGAGGGCCATAAAGATCTCCAGAAGCTTGTTCCAGATGTTGCGTTTATGTTTGGTTGCCAGGCGTATTACCTGCATGGTTAGCGTACTGCCGCCACTGGTAACCTTTTTGGATAATATGTTGTGTTTAAGGGCACGACCAAATGCAAGGGCATCAAAGCCGGGGTGATGTTCAAATCGTTTATCTTCAAAAGCAATAATACACAGTTTGAATTTTTCGGGCACGCTATCATTATAAGGGAAGCGCCACTGGCCGTCTGATGCGATGGATGCCCCTAATAACTGACCCTGATCGTCATCGATTACATAGGATGTAGGGCTTTTAAATAATGGCCTGGGCAAACAAAACCCGAACAATAAGGTTAAAACAGACAACAATACAAGCAGAAATATTATTTTTGGCTTTTGTAAGTAAGTTTTAATTCGTTTTAATACAGCTTGCATCAAAATATTTTCGATAAAGATATATCTAAAGCTTTATACTGATATCATATCCGTAACCGGATAGCTTGATAAAAAACAATAAATGGGCATACAAAAACTATCAATTATAATTCCGGCTTATAACGAAGGTAACACCATACACTTGATTTTGGATAAAATTAAATCGGTTAATCTTACCAACGATATCCAAAAAGAGGTGATCATAATAAACGATTGCTCAAAGGATAATACCGAGTTGGCCATTAATACCTACAAACAAACTAACCCGGGTCTTGATATCCAATATTTTAAACATGAGGTTAACAAGGGTAAAGGAGCTGCCCTGCACACCGGTATATCCAAGGCCACAGGTGATTATCTTATCATTCAGGACGCTGATTTAGAGTATGATCCTGCTGAATACAATGACCTGCTTAAACCCGTAGTTAACGGTTTTGCCGATGTAGTTTATGGATCGAGGTTTATGGGGAGCAATCCGCATAGAATATTGTTCTTTTGGCATACTATTGGTAACAGGTGGCTTACGTTTGCATCAAACATGTTTAGTAATTTAAACCTTACTGATATGGAAACCTGCTATAAGTTATTTAACACCAAAATGTTACAGGCTATTTCGCTTACCGAAAAACGTTTTGGTTTTGAACCGGAAGTAACCATCAAAGTGTCAAGGGTACCAAAAATCAGGATTTATGAAGTTGGTATTTCATACTATGGACGTACCTATGAGGAAGGCAAGAAGATTGGGTGGAAAGATGGTGTAAGAGCTATTTATTGTATTTTGAAGTATGGCCTTTTTAAATCTAAGTAGATTAGTTAAAACCTAAGGCTTTACAAAATTCACCAAAGCTTTTTTTACTTATACTCCAGTCAGGAGCCTTTATTTTACCCCAGGCCTTTGGGTTGTCGTACAAATTAAAGTAACATACGCCAAAAACCTGGTCGTTTTTGTTAATTGTGCCTGCTGCCTCCTTTAACCAGTTTGTTTGGTAATCTTCCGGCCCTTTAACTCCAAATTCGGTTATAAATATAGGCTTGTTGATAAACCGCATTCTGTATATTTTACGATTAAATATGTTGCTGAATGCTTCCTGTTTATTAGGGTCGGTTATATTTTTGTCTGGTAAACCATATATAGCTATGCTAACGTAATCAACAACATCATTGCCCGGATAAAAATCTATTGATCCCCTGTCTCCGGCAGGTCCCCATACTTTGTGAATATTGGCGAAGTTATTAGCAAAGTGCATAAAGTACCTGAAAGCGTTAATATACTTTATTGGGTCCTGGCTTTGCCATCCGTACCGGTGGATAGGTATTTCCATTTCATGCGCAAAGCGTAAATAAACATCCTGCTTAACCCCGGAAATGATTTTAAAAAACTTTTTAATTTCGTTATCATATTGCCCGTTTAAAACACTTGTTAAGGCATCAGGTGGCGTTTTTGTAGTGCAGGTATCGCGCCATGGCTCCATGGTAATTATTGGAACATGGCTTCTCAAAATAATATCATTGAAACGTTTATTAAATTCGCCGTTTTGAATGTCGCCCCAGTTTGTAAAAATATGCTCGGTTGTTATTTGATGCTCTCCAATTAATTTCTTATTCGCATCATATACACCAATCAATAATTTCTTCCTGGTTGGTTTTTGTTTAATGACCGCCAAAAAATTATCCGAAGAATAAATGGTGTTTTTATACTTCTCCATGGTTGCAGCAACTTCCGAAAGCCAATTTTTGTTAAAAGTGGCCGGAGTGATTTTGTCGGATCCTAATATTAAAACAGGTTTGTTAACAAATCTCATCCTGTGCAATTTTTGCCTTAACATTTCCGAAGCGGATTCATAATGGACGGGATCGGCAACCGAATAGTTTTCTGAAATATTACCCATTGTAATACCCGCAACGTCCACATATCGGGAGCCAGGCCAATACTCTGTATCGCCGGGATAACCAGAAGGTCCCCATACTATTTTTACGTTGGGCGCATCCTTTTTGATATGGCTGGCAAAATAGTTGAAAGATTTTATATACAATTGCGGCGATTGGAATTGCCAGGGATATTGGTAAGCGGGCACTTCCATGTCGGGGTTCCAGCGTATAAAAACCTGGTGGTGACTTAAAGACACTATTGCACCTAATTCTTTTATTTTTTTATCAAACGTGCCGTTAAGGGTTTCGGTAAGTACGTTGTTGGTTGAGCTTGTTAAACTGCTTTTATGCCAGGTTTCAATAGTAAGCAGCACATCGCCTTTATTTAAAGCGTTCATTAAATACTTTTTGTTAAACCAGACCCCGGTGTTTTTCCATATAAGGGAGTAGTGCCCGATGCTTTCGGGATGTGTAACATCAATTCTTTTTTCAGGATCGTAAATGCAAACTACAGGCTCAAAACTTCTTGCGATGTACTCATCAACCAATACCGATTTTATATAAGGTTTGCCAAACCTTATAGCAATAAAAGCCAGGATAATGGTAATCAGTATAATTATATATAAAAGGTTTCTCTTGTTCTTCACAATGTGGTTTTTGTAATTACTTACCGGTATTTCAACTCTTAAAAACTACAGCGGTATATTTAATATAGATAGCGTTGTAGTTATATTTTCTCCTTTTGAACCAATTAAATAAAGCCTGTATAACGCCGCGTTTTTTGGAATAGTTACATTAATATCTGGTCCTGTGCCAAGCTTTTCCATAGATATTGCATTGCCATCTGCATTCGTTTTAACAAGGTACCACTCAAAATTTAATCCCGTATTTAAGAACCCTGCCATATGCCAGTTATTGTTAAGATAAACTAAGGCATGATATGGTAATGAACTCTCTTCGTTGGTTGTTAACGCCGGACGCAATATCTTAATTGCCGGTAAGCTGTTGTTTGCAACGTTTCCATGCCAGTGCTTACTTAGTTGATAAAGAGCAGGTTTGTTGCGTCCCCAAACATCTTTTAAACCATTAAATGTTACAGTTGTGGCAGCTTGCATATCCTGCCAGTTATCAACGAATACGCCATTGTTGTTTTCCTTTAATCGCAGGTAAGCCTGGACATTGGCATTACTGAAGAAATAAGGCACTTTTAAGTTTTTTATTTGATCTTTTCCTGATGCGTTTTCCGGTAATATTAATCCATAGGAGTCAATTTCGGGTACATGGGTATGTAATATTCCTACTGTTTCTTCCAGCATTGGCGAAACTAAAACATCTACTGTGACCATCCTTTGTGGATCCGCTGCCTTTATGTCTTTAACTAATTGCCTTAACCAAAGTAAATAATCTTGTTGATGATAAAATAGCTCTGGTTTATAATAGTAATCAGCCAGTTTTTGTAATGGATAATTTCCTATATTCCAGGCAATAATACTTTTATTGTCTTTGTTTTGATCTACAGATTTGAGAATGCTTTTCTTTAGGTTATCTAAAAATGCAGGGTCATTAATGAAATTAACCGGTTCCTGAATCCAGAAACCATAGAAAATTTTTAAACCTAACCTATTGGCAACATCAAATATAGTACGGTCATATATATTAGCACCATATAATTTAACTGTGTTCACTCCGGCTTTTTTCATTTCAGTTAAATCGTTTACAACGGTTTCTTTTGTAAGCGCCACTGAGTTTCTATACCAATATTGTCCTTTAGTATAATTAACGCCATGAGCAGACAAAAACATGGCATTACTGTCAATTTTATAAACGGGCGAATTTGAGTTGCTTGCAGGCGAAAAGATCCGGTTTGATATTTCGGATTTCATCTTTGATTTTATTGAAGGAGAAAGCTTACCTAATAGTGGCACCTTCCAGTCAATTGTGCCGGTACTTCCATCCGGTAAATTTTTATCGATGTCCGAATTAAAAAGTACATATCCCTTAATTTCCGGAAATTTGCTTTTAATGCTTCTCATCCCATTTTTTAACCATTCGTCCTGATGACCGGCTAATTTTACCGAGCCCATTTCGGCCACCATTACCGGTAATCCCGAATTTTCAATTAGTTTGTGATAAGGACTGTATAATTGCTCAAAAGAATATGATTTTTTATCCTCATTATATTCACCAAAATTTAAACCGGTGATACCTATCCAGTCTACGAAATCTTTACCGGGAAAATATTCCTTAACAGCTGTTTGTTTCCATGGATTCCAAACCCAAACGACATTGTAAACATTGTTATTTATAAAAAGCTGGTGCACATATTTCCATGCAGCTTTAAACTCCACGGCTGTATTATCGCCGGTTGATGACCATGGATAAAAAGGGTTATCTGCCTCATGAGCAAATCTTAAAAAAACGGGCTTTTTAAGATCTTTTATCTGCAGGGCAAATTGTTTAATGTAGGCGTCAAACTTTCCGCCCGTAACATTAGCAAAAACCTTTTTTTCATTATAAATATGTCCGGCGGAATCCGGGGATTCAAACAGAGTTTCCCATGGCTCCCAGGTAATCATTGGGATGGAGCCATTTTTATAAACGGAATCAATTTGGCGCGAAGGCAGGAAGCATTTTGGTTGATCGCCCCAGGGTATATAGAAGGATATGATATCTGCATGTGTTTTATTGGCATCCTGATATACTTTTACAAGTTTTATAGAGGATAGCCCGTTTGGTTCCTGAGGCGCAAATATCCCGGAAAGAAACATGCTTTTTTTCTTGATCATCGGATATTTATCTTCGCCCGACGGCTTATAATTAAACATGTAAATGCTCGAACAAGCTATCAGTACCGTTAACATCAGGGCGCCGCTTCTGATACCAGAATATAGCCTGCGCCTAAACAGCCAGAAAAGTCTTTTAAAACTACTTATTTTAAGAACCAGGTTTGCAATTACCGGGTGGTGGTTTTTATATGCTCTGAATTTGAATTGTACGCTGGCCAATAGCGTAAAAATCATAAATAAACAGTTTAAACCGGCAACACCCGCCATAAAAAGGGTAAAAGGATTCCAGTCGTTATATAAACTATAAACTATGGCTGTTAATGATATGGTTAAAACAGCAATGTTTGGTAAATTAATTTTGAAGTTATTTTCTTTGCCAACATCCTTTGGCGTAGGTAAATAAGGTACATTTTTTCTGATGATAGTGTAAATAAGGCCAAGGTTAAACACCCACCATGTTCCAATCAGCAAAAGTCCGCCAACAACATGGAAACCTCGTTCTGAATCTTCCATAACCCAGCGTTGTACATAATGCCTTATAAGTACAACGGAGGTGATAAAGGGAAGACAAATGATTGAAAAAGTTGAAAAATCAATCTTGAATGGAAAAACACCAAAGAATAAGGAAATAACAGGTATTGAAAAATTGATTAGAAATATAATTCCCGACAGGTAAAATAAAGGGATAAGACCATAGTGTAATTTTTGCCGCCATGTAAATTTGGTAAATAGCTTAACATAAGATGTAACCAACAATTCAAATACTCCGCGCGACCATTTTAATTGCTGCTTATAATAAGCCGATATGGTTGCCGGTACCAATCCCCTGGCCAATACCGCGGGTATGTAAACAGATTGCCAGCCCTCGGCATGTAATTGCATCGCTGTATGCATATCCTCGGCCAACCCGGCGGCATGGCCGCCTATTGACTCCAGTGCCGTTCGTCGGAATGTACAGTTAGCGCCAATTGCAAGTACGGTTCCATACTTGTTCATGGTCATCATCATGGGGCCGTAAAACTGGTAAGTTTGTTGAGCCGCTCCCTTGGCAATTAATCCTTGGTTTGCATTGTAATAAGCTTGTACAATTTGTACAAAACCAATTTTTTGATTATTAAAGTGCGATACTATAGGGTCAAGAAATTCTGGAAAGGGAATATGGTCTGGGTCAAGTACAACGCAAAGTTCGCCGGTAGATTGCTGTAAGGCATTATTTATATTTCCGGCTTTAGCGTTAATTTTATTGATGCGGGTTACATGGTTGATATTGTTTTTTTTGCAAAATTCTTTAAGGTAGGGGTCATCAGCTTCGTCACAAAGGTAGGTGGTATGCGGATACGTGATATTTTGAATGGCTGTAAGCGTTTCAATTATCATCTCGTACGGTTCGCCGGCGCAAAAGGTGGTAAAAATATCAACAGTATATTCTTTTTCATGTGCAGGCGTAGGCGGAACTGTGATATGCCAGTAATGATACCATTCGTAAAGTATTTTAAAGCAGGTAAAAACGAAGGTTATTATTAAAAGTATATAAAGCGGTAAATAGCCTGCAACCGATCTGCTTAACAGGCTATTTAAAAAAAAGCCCATACTGCCAATGCCTATTAATATTATGACCCGTAAAATTAATAGCTGCTTCCTGGTTGGTTTTAGTATTTTTTCGGCCTTCATCTATTATCAACTACATAAAATGGTACATTGGCGGTTGAAAAATTGCCAAATCGGTCATAAACGGTAACAAATAAACGGTAGGGTCCTTCCTTTAACGGTGTACGGAAAGAAACGGTTGTATTTTTCTGCGAAATAAACAAATGTTCAACGGTTTTTTGTTTATTTTGATTGGCATCCCTACTTGTTTTATACCAGTCTTCGGGTTTTATTTGCCATTTATATGATAATCCTACGGTATCTGCATTAGCCATATAAAGCCGGGCATATGTAATGGTATCGGGTTTAAAAAGAATATTATCTCTTGCTCCTTTATCGTTAACCAATACGTAATTAATTTGAGGGGCAGCATGTTGCGGCCATTTAGAAGTCCAAATATATTGCATGGTACCAACTGTTTCAGAAGCTGCACCATTTTCGTCAAAAAGACTAAACCACGTTGAAGTATATTCCTGTTTATGGCCCCAATAAAACACAAGTGAACCTAAAAAATTTGGATTATTTACCGGCATAAACTGTTTGTGTATGGCCAGATTTTGTTCAGCCTTTTTAGTGCTTGTGGGTTCAATATACGCACCCCATAGCGTATGTTCATGATCTGCCCAGGGGCCGTCATTTCCCCATTCGGTTATCAAAAACGGACCGTCCCAAAACCATTCAAAATCTTTCAGTTCTTTATTTAACGATCTGATATCCCCAAAAACGTTGAATGATATAACATCGATTTTCGTTTTAAATTTTATATTAATGATGTTTCTTCGCTGAAAGTTAATTATTGTAGTGGTTACCGGGTGGTTAGGATCAATGGTATGAATCACATCAACAATATGATTAATAGCTGTATAAAATGGATTGTAATTGGGCTTATATGGAAAATCAAGCTCGTTTCCTATACACCAGAATAAGATAGACGGATGATTCCTGTATTTTTCAACCAGCGAAGTATAGCTATTAAACATTTTTGTAAGCTGTGCCGAATTGGTATAAAACAGATCTAATTTATCGGTAAAAGGGTTTTTACTATATGGCATCGGCAATCCTACAATTACAGCTAAATGATTTAAATCGGCTTCTTTTAAAATGGCTTCAAGATTGGTAGTATCCCAGGTTCTGATGGTGTTGCCACCGGCCTCTTTTAGTTTTTTAAGGTTAGTATAACCCGCAGCTCCTTTGATAACAAAAGGTTTGCCATGCCAGTATAATGTATATTTTCCTTTTACACGGTCGATATGTACTGTTCTTTGAGAATTTATAACTGGCTTAGGTTTACAATTAGAAAAAAAAAGAGGGATGATTAAAACTATAAATTTGATTAAAAGAGACTGAACACAATGAAACCTATTTTTATTAAAGCGATACGGAACTGTAGTTTTTAATTTGGAGTTAAAAAGCCCGAGGCGCAGCATAATTGGTTGATGAAGGAAGGCTAATGTAGTCATTTAGGTAATTTATTATCAAACTTATTCATCTTCGAAATGTAATTTGCCTGTAAATCAATTGGTTTTAATGCTTAATTAGTACCTATAGTTTACGTTGAGCTTTTTCCCAAACTGCGCTTTGTGTTGAGCTAAAATACCTGATAATACCCGCCAGTACCGCATAGTTCATTACACAAAAGTAGTATGGGATAAACAACACTTTGATACGTAATTGCTTTTTCTCCATTATAAAACCAAGTAATGCCAGCAGATAAAACAATACCTGCGCAAACAAAAGCAGCCTTATACCAGTGGCGCCAGGTTCAAAGGCAAATATCATGTTTAAAATAAAGGATAATATGAGCAGGAAAGGTGTAATAGTCCATCGTAAAACACGGTGGCTGATGTATTGAAATGATAAAATGGGATAGGGGAATGGGTTAAATAATTTTTTTAAGCGTATGATAGATTGTATTCCGCCGGCTGCTATTCTCACTTTTCTTTTCAGTTCTTCCGACACATTTTCTGAAGCAGTTTCGGTTGCATAGGCTTCGGGCTCATAAACAATACGATAACCTTTGGCAGCTATCAGCATCGAGATCATAAAATCATCCAAAACGGTATCAGCTTTTACAGGCTGGTATAATGAACGGCGAACACTGAACAATTCGCCCGCTGCGCCCACTACCGAATAAAGTTCGGAGTCCCATTTTTTTAGGGCCGATTCATACTTCCAGTAAAAACCTTCGCCGGCAGCACTTGCGTCGGCATTTTCATCAATTTGTACCCGCTTTTCGCCCGCTACAGCGCCAACAGTGGCATCACTGTAATGCCGGCAAATTTTAACAAGGGCATCCTTATTTAAGAAGGTATTGGCATCGGTAAAAACAACCGTATCGGTATCAACATACTCCATAGCACGGTGTACCGCGGCGATTTTGCCCGCCCGCTGGGGTTGATGCAATAATTGAATTTGGGGGTATTGCGCAATAATATCTGGTGTTTTATCTGATGAGCCATCGGTTATAAAAAGCAATTTGAGTTTACCCTGGGGATAATTGAGCAAAAGGCTATTATTAATTTTTTCCTTAATAAAATATTCTTCGTTATAAGCAGCAACTACCAGTGTACAGGTGGGCAGCAGGTTTGCGTTTTCGGTTATTGACGGTTTAACACCTTTAACCGCTCTTTTAATTTTAATTATAAAATACAGCAATATACCATACCCTGCAAAGGTGTAAAAAACGATGAAGAGGCTTAACGCTAAAATAATTTTCATGCTATGGTGTTGATAGGATAACCTAAATTACTGCTGTTTTTGGAGTGGGTTACATTCCACCAAATGGCCTTAAAAAGCGCAGGTATAAAGCTGTTATTTTTGTCCTTAATATAATTAATCACATTTCGGGGCGTAACAATAAGCAAGAAATAAATGTAGAAGAAGAGCTTTTTAAATAATGGCGCATTGCGGCGTGTAAAGAGTATACGGTTACGATTCATAAAATACTCTTTGAGTTTGCTTTTTTTTCCCACGGATACAGATTCTTTGTGATAGATTAAAGCCTCGGTGTTTACCCATGCTTTATAACCTGTTCTTATGATCTGCTCACACCAATCTACTTCTTCGTAGTATAAGAAGAAGCTTTCGGCCATTAAACCGGCTTTATCTATTGCATCTTTCCTTATCATCATAGCAGCACCATGACAATAAGCCGTTGGTCCTATAATATGGTCAAATTGCCCCTCATCTTTTTGGCGTAATCCAATGCAGCTATTACGGCATGTATAATAATTCATGGGGGTGTAGCCCGCGTATTGTATGAGTTGTTTATCGTTATAGTATTTAATCATTGGCGATATCAGGCCCACATCTTCATGGGTATCCAGGGTACCAACCAGTTTTTCTATTAATCCTGCAGTAAATTCGGTATCATTATTTACCAGGAACAGGTAGTCGCCGGTTGCCTCTTTTATGCCGAGGTTATTGCCCCCTGCGAAGCCAAGATTAATCTCCGATCGGATGAGTTTAACAGCCGGGTATTTTAACAGCCATTTGGGTATAGGGTTTGCTCTACTGGCATTATCAACTATAATTATCTCAATATTGCTGTAGGTGTTTGTTTTTTCTATTGAAGAAAGCAGTTCTTCGGTGACTACGGGCTGGTTGAAATTTACAGTGACAATAGAAACTTTTTTCATCAATAGTAATAGGTGTTGTAATGGCTTTGCTTTTACGGATTATTTAATTAAAAGTTTACTTTATATACCTATGAATTTATGCTGCAGTATGATCATGCGGTGTATGAATGAATTTTTTATTTGCACCTTTTAACTTAAATAGTAATAAAAACATTGTAAAAAATATCAATGGTAATTTAAGGGCGGCATTTAATAATTTACCATTAAAATATGCTCCGGGTATGGCAACAACAATAGCAGCATAACAGCAAAATGTTGCAGCAAGCCACAACTGCCATGAGGGGCCAATACCCGGAGTTAATAACGAGATCAGTAACATCAATGGCATTATCCCCAACATCAGCACCCTTGGTAATATCGACATTTGATAGATCTCATTAAAGTAATCAAAGTTGCCATTTATAAATAATTCACGGAAACCACTCATACCATATACCCGCAGTAAATTAAATTGTGCAGATAGCCATCTCTTGCGTTGTTTTTTAAATACTTCGGGGTTGCTTACCTTTTCGTCGTATACCAAAGCTTTTTCGGCATAAGCCACGCTGATTTTTTGACGGGTAAGTACCAGGCCCATTTCTTTATCAAAACCGCCAACCGCATCAATTTGCCGCATAGTTGCCTTAAATAAGTTGTACTCCAGTGCCATACCAGAGCCTATAATGGCTGCCGACAGGTTAAACACCCGCTGCGACTTCCTGAAAATATGATTGTTGATCTCTTCGCTTATGGCATCAAGCATGGCTACGTTTGTATTGGTATTTTTAGCTATCCTGTGGCCTTGTACTACCTTTTCGCCTGCCTGTAAATAATTATTGATCTGGTAAAGGTAATCCGGGGCAGCTACGTTATCAATATCGTAAACTATAGCGGCATCAAAACCCGGGATTGTGTTTTCGATACCTTTATTTAGTGCTTTTGATTTGGTGCTGTTCTCAAAAAATACTTCAACAACCTGTAATGGCATCTGTCTCAATTTTTTAAGTGTTTCGGGTTTAAGCGAATCGGCTATGATACAGACATGGAATTTATCAGCAGGGTAATCAAGTGTTAAAGCGCTTGCAGCAGAGTTTAATAAAATTTCATCTTCTTTATAAGCGCAGATATAAATAACAAATTTACTTAATGAAGCAGCAGTGGCAGGATATTTTATCGGAACTAATTTCCCTAACACAGAGAATACAAATAAGTAGATACAATATATTCCCAGGTATATAAATGCCAAACTCATTATTACAGATGCAATAAACTTAATGATCTCCATATTTTTAATAAGTATTAATACCTTTTACTTGCTTTTTAAAGGTAAAGTTGTGTTATAACGGATTTAATTAACGCTTTTTTAAATTTAATGCCAGAAGCTTTTCTATTTCAATGATCCTGTGCTCCCAGGTATTTTCTGCTGCAACCGCAAGCCTTTTTTGTTGCAATTCGGGCGTGTCTTTTAAAGCTTCGTTTATTGCACGAGTGAACTCTTCAGCGGTTTGGCAGTAGGCAACTGTATCGCCTGTAAACTCCTGTAAATCGGGATTAAAGTCTGAAGACACAGCAGGTTTGCCGGAGCCAAGGTATTCAAATAACTTTAAAGGGAATATCGAGTTACTTACTTCGTCTTTTTTAAACGGAATAATAGCTACATCAAATCCTTTTAAAACTGATGGCATTTGGTCATATGGCACGGCTCCCTTTACAAATATGTTGGGCGCATTGTATATGCTGTCGTCAACATACTCTTTGCTTATAGGGCCAACCAAAACAAAGTTCTTATCCGCATTTTGCGCGGATATTTCAATTAACAGCTTATAATCAATTCTGCGTTCGATGTTACCGAAATACCCAATAACTGGCTTACCGATACCTGATAAAATATTAGCCACAGGTAATAATGGATCGAGTGCTTTTTGGCTATGCCTGATGTTTGCCGCGTTAGGTATAAAATACGAATTGGGGTTTAATTTAAGTTTGTTATTCCTCAATTCTTTACTGGTACAAATTACCAGATCGACACTTTTAACCACAATATCTTCTGATATCAGGCCATGTCTGAGCTGATAGATCTCAATAAGGGGATCAACACAATGATAAACTGTTAATGCCGGCTTTATCAAATTATGAAAAGTAGGGTAGGTATAGTTGTAAGAGTTGATATAAATGTAATCTGTTATGTTAAATTTCCTGATCACTTTTTTGAGTCTTGCTGCAACTATTAGTTCATTGACCCTGAGGCCAATACGGTACAACCACCCCTCGGGTAGCATATTGATAGAGGGCACCGGGGGAGAAATAACAATTTTAAGATTTGGTATTTCTGTTTGTATAATGTTATTAGTTGATGAAAAAAAATGAGGTTTCCTGATTTTATACTCAGGAGTATCTTTATATTGTATGTAATCTCTCCAGGTAAAAGGCCTGTCAACAAAGTAAACAAAGTTGTTTTTTGCTAAATACCGGGCCATAGTGTAGTTTGTTGATTCAAGGCGGCCATCAAACTGCATCTGCGAAAATATGATGATATTGCGGTTCTTAAGCTCCATATTAAATTTGCCGGGTTTCTTTTTTCCTCAACTTGTTATAAAGCATGCCTATTAATTCAATCAATTCAAGATACCCTAAATAAAAGATGTCTTTAATTGAAAATTCCAGGTGTTTTTTAAGCGTCACGTAACCGAATATGGCCCCCGAAAAGAATGTAAAAATTGATGCAATAGCCACGCCATACAGGTTATGAAAAATGAAGATCCCTGCAAAATCGGCACTTACATTAACAGCCAGCATAATGAAAACTTTAATCATGTTTAAATGGGGCTTTCCAATAATATCCAGTGTTATTCCAAAAAACCTGTCGATAGGTAACAGCATTACAAAGCACATAAATATGCGGAAGATATTGCCCGCATCAGAGTGCTGGTAACTGCCGCCGAACAATAAACCGATAACCAGGTCGGCTAATAAAAATGCAATTACAGCTACAGGAATTAAGGCAATGGTAAGCATCCCCGCGTACTTTTTGAGGATGTATGATACATGCTTTTTATCTCCGCGATGCACAGCTGCCGACATTACGGGCAATGCAGTTGCGACGAAAGCCCTCAGTGGAATCTCAAAAACCTCCATTAATCTTTGCGGAATATAATAAACAGCCAGCAATCCCGACGGGAACATCATTTTTATGATAAATGTATCCGAGCTGCGCAACAGGTATGAACTGATGGAAGTCCCTACGCTATATTTACCAAAATGGGCAAGTTCTTTAACAGATGCCCAGTTTTTACTGCCGATAGTTTTTATCCTGGACCAACCTAAGGTTGTAGTGGTAATACTGCTGATGACGTTATTTAAAAAGTAACAATAAATTATGTTTTGAAAGCTGATTCTATGGAAGATGATCAACAATAATATAAATATAAAGAAACCTCCCTGGTTAATTAACTGTACCATGAATAGTTTATCAAAGCGTGCTTCGGCCTGTAAAATCCAGCCGGCAATGGCTGTTGGTAAAGTTGACAGAAAAATAATGCTAAACCATTTTAATATGATAACCATATTGAGATTGCTACCAAAGTAAAAAACATACATTAGCAAATTTCCGATCCCGAAGGTAAAAGTGATTATAAGTCCAATATACCATGCAGAGCCGGCTATGATAGCTGATCTTTCGGGACTGGTGCCGGCATAGTATTTTATAAGCGAGGTTTGCAGGAAGCCGGTTCTGAAAGTATCAGCGAGATTGAATATGACCAGGAAGAAAATATAGTCGCCAAAGTCGGACCTAGAGAGGTGACGAGCCATTAACGCTAATATAACCATGCCCAAAACCGGCATTATAGCGTTACTTGCTAAAGAAATTGTGTGTTTATTTATAAGCTTTTTTAAAACGCCCATTGCTTGTTTGTTACGCTTTTTCCCAGCAATTTGTTTTAAAATTGTACTTTTTAATTACTTTGGCCGGATTGCCTACTGCCACCGAATAATCGGGAACATCCTTGGTAACCACGCTGCCGGCACCAATTATGGCATGTTTGCCTATGGTTACACCTGCTGTAATTACGCTGTTGGCGCCCACCCAAACATTATCGCAAATAGTGATTTGTTTTGTTACAACTTTTTGCATCCGTGGCGGAAGTGTTACATCCTCATAGCCATGGTTAAGGCCCGATATTACAATGTTTTGGGCAAGCATTACATAATTGCCCATGCTAACCGGTCCAATAATCACATTACCTATGCCGATGCCACAGTTGTTGCCTATTACTACATCCCCAACACCATTATTGATGGTCGCGAAATCTTCAATAATGCTTTTGCTCCCTAATGAAAACTTATTAAAGGGGAATATATCCAAACGTGCATAATACCTTACAACGGCACCTTTACCCCGATGGTGATAAAAAGGAGTAATAAACCAGCGCACCCACAACCTGGGCCTTGATTGACCGGTTGGTATGAGCATCCAGTGAACCAGTTTTTTTAACTTTGAGTTTGATTTTATTGTAGCTATTACTGACATCGGCTTTAATTCTATTGTGGTAATAATACTTCGCCTTTATTGTTGCTTGCACCCATCAGTTTTTGTTGTTCTGTATCAAGTCGCCTGCAGGCCACTATAATGGCAATTGCAAGGTAAAATATAATATTTGACGGATATTGTACAATGGCCTGCTGCGGAAAGTTACCTATATTAAAAGCAAATATCACCAGTATCATGGCCATACAATAGTTTTTAAGCTGCGGATCTTTTATAAGGAAGAAATTGTTAATGCCACTACGTAATACCACAAAAAACAATGTACAAAAAAGGATCAATCCTACCCAGCCCATTTCAACGGCTACACGTACATAACCGCTATCCGGCGGAAATTTAGCCAGCATGGAGTTTGGTGAGAAACGCCTGCCCCAAACACCCACAGACCCAAGGCCTCCGCCAAAGGGATGGGCTAAAATGAATGGTTTGATGCGCCTTTGGTTTTCGGCGCGTACGTTATAGGATGCATCATTAGAAGGCTTAAAGGCAGTTTGAAACCTTTTTATTAACGGGTTTGATGTGGGGGCAACAATTAAAACGCCAAGCATTAAGCCGGCTACTACGGTAAAAATGAGTACCTTTCTGTTAAAATTAAGTACAGCCAAAATAATAAGCGAGGCCGGTAACAGCACATAAGCCGCCCGTGTACCCGAATAAAGCATTACATATAGGAAAAATGCAGCCAGGCACCCCAATGTGATCTTTTTGCGTAAAGTTATATTTCCCATAATAAGGGCAATGCATAATAAAGAACCAATTACCATGTTATAAGAGAAAGTAACCGGATCTGAAAAAATGGCAAACTTGCGCATGTGCCCATCAATGAACAGGAGGCTTACCCGCTGTGGATCACCATAAAGCCATTTTCGTTCGAATGATAAAAAACCAAAGTTTTCCTGCTGGAAGGCTGATATTGCGGCAATGAGGTCGAGTGCAAGCCAGAGTTTTAACAGGTATTTAATGAAATCAACAGACCGGATATGGTAAACAAATACAAAGTACATCAGCATAATAAAGCCAACCGTACGTACAGTATAAACCCATGCTAAAACAGATGCCGCAGCCGGGTTTATAGCCTGCAATAAATTGTATACAAGCCAAATGATAATGAGTGTACTTATTGGGTTTTTAAAATAACTCCAGTCATTTTCGCTTTTTTGTTTGACGAAATATCCAAGAATCAAAAGGTAGGTGATAGCATCAAGCAAGGTACCTATTGGCACCCCAGCAGGTAAAAATTCTGAAACGTAATTGATAAAAAACGAAGCAATAATTAATACAGTTATCCCAATTTTGGGATAAGCTACAATAGCAAAAAGAATAGGTAAACCTACCATTAACACAAAAATGGCGCCTATGCCCATGAAGCCCAATTCATAAACTATTAAGCCTACAATAACTGCGGCGGCTACCAAAAAAGATAATATAAACGGACTTGAAAATTTTTGAACAAGCAAACTTTTCCAAAATGATCCCCTTACTTTATTATCTGTTTGGTCATTCAGCATTTAACATAGCTATTGATTTATAAAAACAAAATTTTAACCGCCCATACAAAAACGCCGGCAAAGGCCAGTATGATGGCTGCCTTACGCGATCTGTTTTGAAGAGCCGTTAAATTTTCAAAAGGATCTGGCTTTATTTCTGCGGGATCTATTCTCATAACGGGTAAAGCTAAAGGTAAATTAACCCCGATAACATTGCGGGTGTTTTATTTACATCTATTTTCCTTTTTTATTATTAATAGTGGCCTTGTTTAACACCCAGCCACCAAACTTATTACCAAGGCTTTTTAAAAAGGCCAGGTAAGGCTTTTGTGCGTTTGTTATGCTTTTATTAGCTTCAAAAACAGCTATTGTTTTATTGGCAAACAATAACCACTCTTTTGATTTATTTAATGAACTTAGTGGTGCTGTATCTATAATAATTATATCGTATTTTGCTCTGAGAGCATCAAAGCGGTTTTTAACAAATATTTCGTCGCCAATTTCAAGCAAGGTTACATCGCCGCCATGGTTACCTAATACGGTTGATGTACTGCTACCTGCTTCAAGGTTATTAATTACGGGGGTATTTTTAAAATAATCTTCAAGAAACATGGCAGGACGGATGGCCATTGTGAGGTCGGGATTGTTGAAGTTTCCATCAATCAGCAAAACCTTTTTGTTAATCATAGCGTAGGAGTAGGCCAGGCTTGTAGCAAATAGCGTTTTACCCTCATAAGCTGTCATGCTGGTAATCGCTATAACCCTTTCCCCGCGCAGTTCCTGGTCAATTTCAAACCTTATTGATCGTAACAGATCTTTAAACTGCTGCATTTTATCGCGGTTCTCTACATCCCAAAGTTTTCTCAGGTCGAGATTTGCCCCATGAATCTTGTTAAGAACGCCCAATAAAGGCAATTGTGTTTTATTAACCAGTTCGGCTGGTTCCTTAATCGTATTATCAAGGTAGAACAGTAAAAATAAAACGAACAGACAAACAAAAAGCATCGCTATCGCGCTTAAACCAATCAGCAGCATTTTTTTTGATGGTTGAGGAGCTTCGGGCGCGGCAACTTCAACCTGAATCAGTTTAATTGAGAAGTTTGATTTCAGGTTAGTTTCGTTGTACTTATTTAAAACTTCCAGGTACTCTTTACTGGCAATGTCAATGTCAAAATAATAGGTGTTAACCTTGGCATCAAAAGGCACCAGGCGGGCAAACTTTCCATTCAGGTCGGCCAGTTCGCTGTTTATAGATTGAATGCTGTATTTAGCCATATCACGGGATATTTCCAGCGTTAATTTTTGCTTAACCAGTTCGTCTTTAGCTATAAGCGGGCTGCTTATATATTTATCCGACGACTGATTAATTTCGGAAGCCAGTGTTTTTTGCAGAGAATCTAATGCAGGTTTGTATTTAGGATCATAATTGCTGCGTATATACCTGTTTTGAACAGTATGAAGTTCATCCTGGGTTGAGGTTATAGCCTGGTTATATCTACTTATGGTTGATTCTAAATATTTTCTATCTGCAGGGTCAAATTTATCATTAATGGTTTTAAGGGCGCCTTCATTAGATGCAATATCCTTTTCTGCTTCCTGCTTTTTATTAGTATAAACCAGTATCTGGCTAAAAATGGCTCTTGATTGTTCCTCAAGATTTAATATGCCATTATCTATCTTATATTTTTGAAGCTGAGCTGTTTTATCACTTAGCAAGCCTCTTTTTTGCTTCATCAGATCCGATAAAAAAGAAACGGCGGTTGATTCGTTTTGCTTTACCGTTTGTGTGTAGTATTTAATAAACTGTGTACATAGTTCGTTTACCACAGTTGCAGATAATTGTGGATTTTCTGAATTATACATTACAGATATAAAATCACTGTCTTCATCCCTGTAAATTATCAGTTCCTTACGTAAAGAACCATCATCATATTTCATGGAACGCAGCAGGTCGTTCAAGGTGCTTTCCTTCTCGTTGTAAAGTAATAATGCTTCAAGGTGATCAAACTTATACTGGAAAACCTTTAGCGCCTCCGCCCGTTCATATTCATGCATTTCTGCAAGTTGCTTGCTGTATTTGCGAAATGGTGCATCTGGATTCTTAAGGTCATGTATGATAAGCAAGTAAGAAACCTGGTTAACTATTTTTTTTAACCTCATAATAGCCAGTAGGTTACCAAACTCACTTAATACCTGTTGTTGCTGAACATTTGCATCCTTATCAAGAAGATGACGTGATCCGTCAATAATGCCGGTGGCTATTTGCGCATGGGATACATAACGATCCGGAAGATTTTTAACTAAGTAAAACGATACTACTATAGTTATAAGCGGTAAAAAAATTAGTATTAATCTGTATTTTTTTAAAAGCTTAAAAAAATTGGTTATCTCCATTTATTTTACATCCTCTAATTTAATACCTAATAGCTCTTCAAGACTGGTTTTGGTTGTCCATGTTGCTAATTCTGCCTGTACCATATACGAATTTTGAGTATAATAACTGTTTAGTTGTTCGTTATAAACCTGAAATGTGATTTCTCCTTTTTGAAAAGCGTATTTCATCTGTTTAACCGCGCTTCCCGCATCAGTTACTGCGCCCGAACGTAACCTTAGCTCTGTCATTGCAGCAAGGTAAGCAAAGTAAAGTTTTCTTACCTGGGCTTCAAGATTAAGCATGTATTGGGCCTGTTCGTATTGCGCTATTTTATAAGTTTCACGCGCCGCATTGGTTATTGAAGGGTTTTTAAACAGTTGACCAATATTAAGTGTTATAGCCAGCTGGTAGCCCTTAAATATGGTGGGTCGTGCCTGGTTAACTAAATTTTGCGGACTATAAATGTAAGAGGCGGTTAATCCATCCAGCCATGCAAATTTGGTTGCATTATAATTGCTGTGGGCGGCGTTTACCTGGCTTTGCTTCGCTTTAACCTCCGGATAGTTCTTTTTAGCGATAGCTACCAGCTTATCAAGATATGGCATGTTAACCGTATTAATAAATGTTTCCTGGGCATATAATTGTTTAGAAAACAGGGTGATAGTTAATAAAAAGCAAAAAACTTTTATAGGTTTATTCATTATTTATACTTTTTCTTTTTGAAAGAGAGCTGGCACAGTTCCAACAATAATCCGTAAATCTAACCAAATAGAGTACTTTTGAGCATAAAAGTTATCCAGTTTTTTTCTTTCCCTTTCAGACATATCTTCTTTTCCCCGTTTGCTTATCTGCCATAACCCGGTTAAACCAGCGGGCCCCAGGAACCTCATCGACCACTCGTTTGAGGTTAACATTTCGGCCTCGTAAACGGGTAACGGCCGGTTGCCAACTACAGACATATCGCCAACTAATATGTTAAAAAGTTGCGGCAGTTCGTCTAAGCTCGAATTACGTAAAAAGTTGCCAAGCTTTGTTATACGCGGATCGTTTTTAATTTTTACAAATGCTGCTTTATTGGCTCCGCCCCCGGTTGCGTACTGATTGTTCTCTGTTGACAATTGAGCTAACAATTGATCTGCATCGGTTCGCATCGATCTGAATTTGTAAAAATCAAACACTTTGTAACCCGTACCAACACGTTTACTTTTATAAAGTACCGGCCCCTTTGAATCAAGCTTTATAGCAATAGCGATAAGCAGGTAAAGCGGCGACAGGAAAAATAACATTGCCCCCGAGATGCCAAGGTCAATAATACGCTTTCCAAAAGGCATTTTGTAAGTTGTATCAACCTCTTTTGAAAGTTCAAGCAGCTTTGGTTTTATCAACTTAAAGGTTACCAGGAAGTTTAGCCTTTCGCGCAGGTCATCAATAGCAAAAGGCTGGCTATAAAAATCATGTACTTTAAGTTGAATAGCCCTTTTTTTAAGTGTTTTGTCGTTTTGAGTGGATAACAAAACAATAATTGATCCATTAAGCAAAAAGCTTTTTTTAATTTCTTCAACAAGTGCAAAGCATTTTCCACTAGCATCTACCTCCATCAGGATAATGTCTGGTACGGTTAAAATAGACTGCTCTTTAAGGTAATTGTCAAGCTCGGCAATGGAATCGTTAAGGTGGATATTAAAATTGCTAAGGCCGGTTAATATCAGATTTTTAAAGTTCAACCCGGCATAAGCAATCTTGATGTGCGAACCTGAGTTTTTGTTCCAATCAGACGTTTTGTGATTCATAAACTTGTAAGAGTTTGTTAATTGCTGATTTTAGCTCAGTAGGTTTAAATGGTTTGTACATGTGTCCGTCTATTTTGAAAGGCATTTTGCTTACCTGCTCATCCAGATCGTGGGCTGCGGATAGTAATAAAACCGGAATATCGCGATAAAACCCACTTATTTTAACATTTTTAGCAAATGACTGACCATCAAAATAAGGCATTTCAAGATCAGAAAGGATCAGATCGGGCATGTTGCCATCTTCTAACCAACCAAATGCATCAATGCCGTTGTTTTTAACCACAACATCATAGTCTTTTGAAAGAATAAAATTAAGTAATTTCAATATGCTTAAATCGTCATCAACAATTAGTAAGGT
>NZ_JBFUKX010000063.1:0-27755 GCF_056400605.1 Mucilaginibacter sp. P5_A4
CCCCGTCACGGTTCCGCTATATAATCTTTACAAGTTGCCTTGTCTGATTTGTCATTTTTGTAAGTCTGGGAATCGCTCTCAAACCCTTTTGATTACTCGTTAACCCAAGCTAACTTTCTTCCCTCTTTTCTTATCGCCTGATTTGCTCAGACTCAACTTCTTTCGCTCTCTCAAGCACCCTTCCGTTTGGGTCTGCAAAGGTAGAAACCTTTTCCTATTTTCCAAAACTTATTTTTTTTATTTTTTCTTTCGAAATCCTAAGTTTTGAACCGCTCAACTACCCTTTTCTCTATCCCCGTTGCGGGGTGCAAAAGTAGCAAACTTTTTGACTTTCCGAAAATTTATCTGAAGTTTTTTTGAGTTTCTTTTTTCTCCGCCTTTTCCGCTTTATCCTGCCTCCAAAAACCCGCTTCAATTAACCTTTCTAAGAACAATCCCGCTTCCTTATTTGCGGGCTGCAAAGGTAGCCACTTTTTACACTCCTGCAAACCTATTCTCCTATTTTACCAACACCTGTGCATAAGATGTTAATTATCAGAACGAAAAATTTAAAAAAACCACTCCTGAACTGACAACTCAAATTAAGTCGCCGGAAAGTTATAAGCCGAAGCAGCCTCAGGATGAAAATACTTTTTAGCTAACGACGAATATCCCACAAAAGAGTTAAGAATTTAAAATAAATTCCCGCTCAGCCCTTAGGCTAATTTAATAACAATAAGCCCCGGCTGGATACCTTTATTATATATAGTATAACCTGTTATTCCATTAAAGTGAATAGCTGGCATGAAATTGGTTTACCTGTAAGTATGAAAATAGTACACATTAATATCAATCAACCTCTTAAAAGTGTCAGAAATACCATTTTTGACCTCATTACAAAAAAGGCTGTTACACTAAAAGCTATTCATACCCGCTTAACAGACAATAACCGGGATAGAATCCCTCAATTTACCGGCTTTATTGCCTAATTATTTATTAGTGTAGTTTTTTACAGACAGAAATTAGCAGATCATAATTTCTATCAGTCCGAAAAAAAGCATAACGAAGTTTAAAATACGCTGGAGATAATAAAATCAGGCATATCACTTCCATCCACCACCCAAAGCACGATAAAGGTTCACTACTGCCTGTAATTCCTGTAACCTATCGTTAACTCCACTTAGTTGGGCAGATAGCAGGTTTTGCTCCGATGTTAATACATCTGTATAATTAGTAGCCGAACTATACCTTAACAGCTCCTGGGTATAATCAACGGCCTTTTGCAGGGCTATGATCTGCTTATTGCGCGCATCCTGTTTTTCTAAAGCCGTTTGCTGTGCATATAGCGCATTTGAAACTTCCTGTCCTGCAACAAGCAGCGTTTTTTGAAAACTATTTAAGGCCTCCTGTTGCTGGGCTTGTGCAGTACGCAGTCGCGCTTTATTTAGTCCCTGGTTAAAAATGGGCTGCGTTAAGCCTGCGGCTATGTTATAGAATATAGAATTGACAAAAAAATCTTTTAACTGCAATGTGGATAAACCTCCCGAAGCAGTTATGGTAAATGATGGATAAAAATAAGCTTTGGCAACATTGGTATTTTCAAAAGCTGCCCTAAAGGAATATTCGCTTTGCTGTACATCGGGGCGGTTGTTAAGCAGTTGCGCCGGTATACCAGTCTGTAATTCAGCTACTATTTTCTGGCTCATCAAATTACTGCGGTTAATCGGTCCGGGCGGCCTTGAAAGTAATATATCTAAAACGTTCTCCGTTTCACGAATGCTGCGTTTCAAATCCGGGATAGAAACCTCTGCTGCGTAACGGTTGGCCTCACTTTGCACTACGGCGGCGCCGGTTACTACCGCCCCGGCTTTTAGCTCTTTCATGGTTTCCACATCTTTTATCCTGTTTTTCAGGGTTTCAAGAGTGATCTCTAGTTGTTTATCCAGGGCCAATAGTGTAAAATAATTATTTGCTATATCTGCAATTAATTGAGTTTGTACAGCTCTTTTAGCTGCATCAGTTTGCAAAAAATTAGCAAGGGCTGCCCGTTTGGTACTGCTTAATTTACCCCAAACATCGGCTTCCCATGAGGATGTTATACCAGCCTGGTAATTGGTAGTTAAAGTATTGATGCTTACCCCGGCAGGATAATTTAAGCCGGCCGAAGACTGCTTAGACCTGGTTACGCCTGCATTACCGCTTAAGGATGGATAAAATGCGGCCTTGCTTTGCTGTAATGTTGCCTGTGCCTCTACGATTCTCTGGACGGCGGTTTTAAGATCGAGGTTATTGTTCAATCCTTCCTGTATCAGTGATCTCAATATAGTATCGGCAAACAGGCTCTGCCACGGCATTGCTGCTATTGTTGCTGTATCATTTAATTGCTGATCGCGATAAAGTCCGTTTGTACTCACAGTTGGGCGGTTGTAAGTTTTGGTGATTTTACAGGAGGACAGCACACCGAATAATAGCGTAAAAAGCAATATATATTTAAAACTGAATTTGTTCATGTTACACCTTTTAATGAATTAGTTAGCAGGAGTTATTACTGCTTCATCATTTTCATCATCCTCATCGTATTTTCGTTTACCGCTTACTTTTTCCTGCAGGTGCTGAAATATGATGAACAATACCGGGATCACAAATACCCCAAACACTGTACCTACAAACATCCCTCCTACAGCACCTGTACCTATCGATCTGTTGCCGTTAGCCCCGGCCCCTGTTGAAACCATCAACGGCATTATACCAAAAATGAAGGCAAAAGAGGTCATCAGGATCGGTCGTAAACGGGCTTCGGCGCCAGCAATGGCGGCAGGTACCAGATCCATCCCGGCCCTACGCCTGTCTAAAGCGAACTCTACAATCAGGATAGCATTTTTAGCCAGCAATCCAATGAGCATAATGAGCGAGATCTGCAGATAAATGTTACTCCCTATACCAAAGATCCGGGCAAACAGGTAAGTACCCGCCAAACCCACGGGCAAAGAAAGCAACACCGCGAACGGCAGGATGTAACTTTCATATTGAGCGCTCAATAAAAAGTATACAAACACCAGGCAAAGGATAAATATATAGGCCGATTGTGTCCCTGTGCTCAATTCTTCGCGGGTAAGACCAGAGAACTCAAAATCGTAACCAGCCGGTAAGGTTTGCTGTGCTACCTCTTTTATTGCCTTGATAGCATCCCCGGTGCTATAACCCGGATTAGGCGAGCCGGAAACAGATATAGCCGTAAACAAGTTAAACCTTGAAATCGACTCCGGACCGAACACTCTTTTCAAAGTTATAAATGAAGTGATAGGTGCCATGGTACCAGCGCTGTTACGTACAAATATTTTACTTAAACCTATTTCATTGGCCCGGTAATCATAATCGGCTTGCACCATTACACGGTATTGCTTACCAAACTGGTTAAAATTTGAAGCATATAAGCCGCCATAATATCCCTGCAGTGTATTTAACACCGAATTTACCGTTACACCAGCCTCCTTACATTTAGCCACATTTACATCCACCTGGAATTGTGGAAAGTTGGGGTTAAAGGATGAATTTAAACTTTGTATCTCCTTGCGTTTTTTAAGAACCGCCTGGAAGTTGTTACTCACTTTAAACAATTCATCAATCGAATGGCCTCCTTTATCCTGCAATTGAAATTCAAAACCATCACTGTTACCAAAACCTTGTAAAGTTGGCGGCGAAAAATAAAAAACGTTGGCTTCCCTTAAACCACTGGTTTTGGCTGATAGCTGACCGATAATACTTTGAAGGCTTTCACTTTTATCTTTACGTTCGTCCCAGCCCTTCAGCTTCATGATCACCATGGCGTATGCACTTCCAGATCCTGCAATAAAGTTAAAGCCAACCAGTTTAAGCGTGTTTACAACCGCCGGAAAAGTATGACCGATACTATCGATCTTACTGGCAACTGCCTCTGTACGTTCCATTGATGATGCAGGCGGCAGGCTGATAGCCGCAAAAACCGTCCCCTGGTCTTCATTAGGCACAAAGCTTGATGGTGTTGTTTTAACCAAATAAATCAGAACCGCCGAAAAAACGGCCACGGCAGCAAGGGCTATCCATTTTCTATGAGCTAAAAAGTTTACCGATTTTTTATATTTACCTGTTACTGCATCAAAAGAAGCATTAAATACTACGTAAAAATGATTGAGAAAGCCATGCTTTTTTGTTCCCTTTTCATGGGGTTTTAAAAACAAGGCACACAAAGCAGGGCTCAATGTTAAAGCGTTTACTGCCGAAAGTAGAATAGCAACCGCCAGCGTAATACCAAACTGCTTATAAAAAACCCCAGTTGACCCGGAAATAAATGTTACAGGTAAAAATACTGCCGACATTACCAGGGTAATAGAAACTATGGCTCCTGAGATCTCGTTCATTGCATCAATAGATGCTTTTCGGGCCGATTTATAGCCCAAATCCAGCTTGGCATGCACGGCCTCAACCACCACAATGGCATCATCTACCACAATACCAATTGCCAACACCAATGCAAATAACGTAAGCAAATTAATGGTAAAACCAAAAAGGTTGAGGAAAAAGAAAGTTCCCACAATGGCCACCGGAACTGCAATGGCAGGGATCAATGTAGATCTGAAATCCTGTAGAAACACAAATACCACAATAAATACAAGTATAAATGCTTCAATCAAAGTGCTTATCACCTTCTCAATCGAGGCATCGAGGAAATTATTGGCATCAACCAGGTAGGTGATCTTCATCCCTTTAGGAAACTTTTCGGCAGCAGCTTCTAGTATCTTTTTAGATTCATTGATCACATCGCGGGCATTTGAGCCGGCGGTTTGGCTAATAGCCACGCCTACCGATGGCAAGCTGTTGGTTTGAATATCAAAAGAATAATCCAGTGACCCCATTTCAACACGCGCCACATCATTTAAGCGCAATAACTGACCATTCCCTACCGATTTAATAATGATATTACCAAACTCTGCAGCTGTTTTAAGCCGCCCTTTGTACCTTATAACGTACTGAAATGATTGGTTGCTATTTTCGCCAAACTTACCGGGTGCAGCCTCAATATTCTGTTCATTAAGTGCCTCGGTAATATCATCAGGAATAAGATTATACCTCGACATTACATCGGGTTTCAGCCAGATCCGCATCGAATAATCCCGGGATCCAAAAACATTGGCATTCCCCACACCCGTTACGCGTTGTATTTGCGGCACCAGGTTTATCTTGGCATAATTTTGCAAAAATGTTTCATCGTAAGTTTTATTTTCGCTGTATAACGAAAAAATGATGAGGTTACTGCTCTGGCTTTTTGCAACCGTGACACCAGATTGAGTTACCACCAACGGCAGCAAACTTGTAGCCCTTGATACCCGGTTCTGCACGTTTACAGCAGCGAGATCCGGGTTAGTACCAACCTTAAAATAAACTGTGATAGACGCCGAACCATCATTACTGGCAGATGAAGTCATGTAAGTCATGTTCTCCACCCCGTTGATCTGTTCTTCCATCGGGATAATAACACTTTTAAGTACTACATCGGCATTGGCGCCACTATAATAAGCCTCCACCTGAACGGTGGGTGGTGCAATATCAGGGTATTGTGAAATGGGGAGATTAATGAGCCCTAAAATACCCAGTATCAACAGCAATACAGAAATAACGGTTGATAGTACTGGGCGTTCTATAAATTTTTTAAGCATAATATTGCTTTAGTGATGATTGAAAAGGTAGAAATACGTATTATTTAAGATTGCCGTAAACCGAAGCAGCATTAACTTCATTTGGTTTAATAACGGTACCATCCTGTAAGTTACCCGAGCTTTCCAGTATAATTTTGTCGCCGGCTTTAAGTCCGTCAGTAATTACATAAAACTTATCGGCAGTGTTATCCATCACATTAATGGCCACATTTTTTATTTTATGCTGATCATCTACAACATACACAAAACGTTTATCCTGAAGCTCATAAGTTGCACTTTGCGGAACCAGCAATGCTGATTTAACCACCTTTGGAATCCGCACCACGGCGCTGCTGCCACTGCGGATCAGGCCGCGTGGGTTGGCAAAATCGGCGCGTACATTGGCAGCACCAGTGGCGGTATTTATCAAACCGTTCACGGTTTCAACCTTACCAAAATGCTCATAAGTAGTACCATCCGGCAATATCAGCGCTACGGCCGGCAGCTTACTCAATTTGGTCTTAAAAGATGTGTTATTTGTACTATCCCTGCTAAAATCAAGCAATTGCTTTTCGTTTAAGGCAAAGTAGGCGTAAATATTTGATGTATTGTAAACAGTAGTAAGCGGGTCTGTTGTGCTGCTGGTTACCAGGCTACCCAGTTTATAAGGTAAGGAGCCAATAACTCCGTTTACCGGGCTGGTGATAGTGGTGTATCCCAAATTCACTTTAGCATTTACCAAAGCAGCTTTGGCCTGTGCCAGCGCTGCTGCTTTTGATTGCTGCGTATATTCTGCCGATTCCAATTCATAATGGCTGATAATATCCTTCTCAACCAGTGGTTTTACTTTATTTACCTGCATCCTGGCCAGGCTCAGGTCGGCTTCGGCAGTTTTAATACCGGCTTCGGCGGTGCGTACCTCCTGCTCATATTGCGGCGCATTTATTTTAAACAGCAATTGACCTTTGGTTACAACGGAGCCTTCATCCACATAGATTTTCTCCACATAACCATCAACTTTGGGCCTAATCTCGATATTTTGCTGCCCCTGGATACTTGCCGGATAATCAACATTTAAAGTTGCCGAACGGGGTTGCAATTGCATTACTTTGTAATCCAAAACCTGCGGAGCCTGGTTTGCGGCAGCCTGTTTATTTATATCGCCACAGGATGAAAAAATTGCAGCAAAAATTACCGCTATTAAAACTCCCTGAACAATTGTTAAGCGTTTTGAATTATATTTTTTAGAAGACAGGATAAAAAGCATCATTATTAGTTAAATCATCAGCAATACCGGGCACAGCATAGCAGCCGCTAAATTCGGATATAATTTTTATATAGATGTTTAAGTAGGTGTTATTGTTACACCCGATGGAAAATTTTATGCTTTTAAATTAAAGACAAATTAAAATTACCCCATCCAACATAGCCCATGCAGCAGGCTTGTATCGATCATGTATATTGAATTTATAATAGCTTGTAAGTCCCCATATCTATGTGTTATTATATCAAAAACGGGAGAGAATTATTAAGATTTAACCTACATTTCTTTCAAAAAATATTAGATTTATACACTATTATAAACCAATTACCTTATCCTGTAAAAGGTACACCAAAAAGATAATGAGGAGATTTTTTTTACTTGCATTTTTATTTTTCACGCTGGGTGTTAAATCGCAAATTTTAACTCCGCGGCAACAATACCCCGGCTTGTTTGAGGCTGTACAATTATCAAACATATTTCCGGATAATAAAACTTTTGTGGATGCCGTACCCAGGCAAAATCCGGCATTAATCATGAAAGCATATCATGAACAAAAGAACAAGCCGGGATTTGATCTGAAGGCATTTGTGTTGGCAAACTTTGATATGCCTATCTCCCATAATGCTTTCCAAACTGATATAGAGGCTGGGATCCGTAAACATATTGATACCTTGTGGCAGGTTTTACAGCGGCGGCCCGATGAAGCAAAGCCAAACTCATCAACATTGGCACTGCCTAACCCATACATAGTTCCCGGCGGTCGTTTCAGGGAGATCTATTACTGGGATTCTTATTTTACCATGCTGGGGTTGCAGGAAAGTCACCAGGTTAAAGTGATCCACAATATGGTGGAGAACTTCGCTTATCTTATTGATAAATACGGCTTTATCCCCAACGGCAACCGCAGCTATTACCTTACCCGCTCGCAGCCGCCATTTTTTGCCATGATGGTAAACCTGCTGGCCAAAAATGAAGGCAAACAGGTATTAAACCAGTTCAGGCCGCAGCTAATCAAGGAATACAATTACTGGATGCTGGGATCTGCCAATTTAAAAGCAAACGCCGCTACCCACAGGGCAGCACGGATGCGCGGCGGCGAACTCATGAACCGTTACTGGGATGAAAGCGACCAGCCCAGGGAAGAATCATACGTAAAAGATGTAGATGCCGCCAAAGAAACCAAAGAACCTCTGCCTCAATTCTATCACAATATAAGAGCCGCAGCGGCTTCCGGGTGGGATTTTAGTACCCGCTGGTTTGATGCATCGGGCAAGCTTGCCACAATACAAACAACTGATCTTATCCCTGTTGATTTGAATTGTTTGATCTATAACCTCGAACTTACCATTGCTCACAGCTACCAGCAAAGCGGTAATTTAAAACTATCCAGGTTATACCAGGCAAAAGCTGATAAACGGAAAAAAGCGATATTAAAATACTGCTGGAACCCAAAAATCGGCTGGTTTGATGATTATAACCTGCAGCTAAAGCAATTATCAACAGTGCCTACCCTTGCAGCCGAATTCCCGCTGGAATTTAAAATTGCTACAAAGGAACAAGCCAGACTTGTAGCCGAAGGATTAAAAAACAATTTCCTGAAACCGGGCGGACTGGTTACTACACTTAATTTTTCGGGCCAGCAATGGGATGCACCCAACGGCTGGGCACCTTTACAATACATGGCCATTGATGGTTTAGAAAATTACCATTACAACGCCCTGGCAAAAGAAATTGCTACCCGTTGGTTAAGGCTAAACATCCGTGTGTTTAAGCAAACCGGCAAACTGTTGGAGAAGTATAATGTGGTTGATACCAAATTAACAGCCGGCGGCGGCGAGTACCCTCTTCAGGATGGTTTTGGCTGGACCAACGGGGTATTGCTCCATCTTATAAACCGTTACCATTTTGACCCGGCGCAGGAATCAAAGGGATTGCCAGAGAATCAGAATTGAACTTCGCATCAAAAACTTCTGTGGCTTAATAGTCCTGAATTGCAAAATTCAGCGACGGATTATGAGAAGAATAGCTGCCATAAACCATACTTAAGAAGTTTTAAAACTTCCTAAGTATTTATAAATTTAAAAAGACTCTTATTTAATAGTATAGTTCTGCTTGTTTACCCCGACACCGGTAATTTTTAATGACTTCCAATTGGATGGCAGTTTGCTTTTAACCTGTACAATACCGGTCGGTGTGATATCCAAGCCGCCGAAACCCATTAGTAAACTTTGAATGATACCACCTGCACCTGTGGCAAAATAGGGGTTTGTACCTTCCTTAGTCTCCGCAATAACCCTAAATGGCGGATTAAGGTTTGGCTCATAAGCGTCCTTAAAAAAATGGTAAGCTTTATCGCCATTACCTATACGTGCATATAGTAAAGCAAAAACAGCTTGCGTCATAGCAGGCGTTCCTTCGTTTGGTATGCGGGTTTCATAATATTCCAGGTCCTTTTTTATTTGAGCAGGATCTGTTATTGTTTTTAGCGGATAGGCCAGCAGATTTACGTCGGCTTGTTTTATGCCTTCGCCGTTATAGCTGGCATGCTCGCGGGTTACGCCATTATCCAGTTTAAGGATCGGGATATTCTGGGCAACTACCTGCCAGTCGGCATCAGCTTTCTCGCCCAATATTTTAGCAGCCGCGGTCGCGTTTTGCAGGTTGGCCTTTGCAGCGGCATTGGTAAAAGCATTGTTATCAATGTTTTCGGCCCACTCGTCAGCAGCTACCACATTTTTAATGTCATACCGGCCCGGGCCATTGCGTTCCACCCTGCTTGCCCAAAAATCGGCAGTTGCAGATAGTATGGGCCAGCCTTTTTCGCGCAGCCATTGTTTGTCCTGCGTTACACAATAATAATTCCATGCAGCCAGGGCAACGTCGGCAGTTATATGGTGTTCAAACGGGCCGCTCAATGCCCAAACCGGTGTTTCCTCTACCCCGCTATCAGCACTTTCCCACGGAAACATAGCCCCTTTGAAACCATGCGAAAACGCATTTTTACGGGCAGCATCCAGTCGTTCAAACCTATATTCGACCATTGATTTAGCAATTTCGGGGTGTAGTACCAGCATGGCAGGGTACATCCAAATATCGCTATCCCAAAAAACGTGGCCATTATAACCCAGGCCCGAAAGCCCCATCGGTGAAGGTGAATAAGCTGCACCTGCACGCGAGAATGAGTACAGGTGATAAAGCATACTGTGCACATCCTGCTGCGCCTGGGCATCGCCCTCAATTTGAATATCACTGGCCCACAAATCATCCCAGGCTTTGTTATGAAATTTTATCAGGCGATCGCGCCCTTCCAGTTTGGCAAAAATTGTAAGGCGCTCGGCCTCGTTCAAGGGATCGGCATGGTGGGCAGATGTTATTGATGAACCAGTAACTGCGTATTTATAAGTTTCGCCCGCGGCAACAGCTTTGTTGAATTTCATCAGGTGCATGTTATTATCCCACATTTCGTGAATAATGCGGGGTTCCTGCCCATGCGGTTCATTAAACAAAAACGAGGTGGAAGCGCATAGCTGCATTTTACCTGTTGGGCTTTTTGCAGTTGATGTTAAAAGGCTGATGGTAACATGCGGGCGATCAATTTCATTGTAATAGTTCTGTACCTCCTTCAACGCGTCGGGCGCTTCCATCACGCTTGCCGATGTAATGTTGATTGCCTTTTTGGCTGTAACCGATACATCCATCAAAACAGTGAATGGCAGCTGGCGCAGGGAATAATAGGTATATTTTATAGTAGCCTTATCACCGTAATCAAATGTGGTGGTAAACGCGGCATGATGCATATCCAGCTCCTGTTTAAAATTACTGATGTTTTTTGCGTCAATACGTTTACCATCAATCTCCAGGTACATATTGAGCAGGTTAAAGCTGTTTAAAAAATTGCTAACCCGGCCACGGCCATAAAGGTCATAAGCACCGGCTAATACCACATTTTTTACCTTAAAAGGCTCGGGGGCCGATACAATACCGATCATCCCATTGGCTACAGTGATCCCGTAATAGTTGGCCGGGTCTATTTTGTCGGCCTTAACAGTCCATGGATCAATAGTTTGAGCGTTTACTATAAATGGAGTACATAAGGTTAGCAATAAAAACCATTTTGATAGTCTTTTCATATAAAATACGGTTTAATAATAAATAAATGGGCCTTCATTGCGGGTAAAACCCGGAGATTCTGAGGTTTTAAAAGGTTTGTCATCCTGAACGGAGTGAAGGATCTATTCGCAGACTGTACAGGGTGAAGAAGCATGGTGGAGAATAGATCCTTCACTCCGTTCAGGATGACAAAAAGTTTTTTTTTAAAACACGTCATGCGTAACGCAGTGAAGGATCCATTCCCAGACTGTACAGGGCGAAGAAGCATGGCGAATAATAGATACTTCACTGCGTTCAGCATGACAAAAAGTTTTTTTTTGCAAATCATGTGGTAAGCAGAATATATGTTTCACGTACGTTTAAAAACATTATTAAATAAAATCGACAGCTTTCAATTAATTGATCTTTAACTATTTAATTTCCAGTTGAAGCTTTTTCGCTACCAGCTGTCCTATTTCGGCCCCTTGTTTATTGCCTGTTATGCAGGCATTTTTAAAGTGGATACCACCGTAAACCCTGGACATTGCGGCCGATTTTGCCGCCTCTCTAAAAGATTTAAAAGATAAGGGGGCAATCCCAAATTCCATTTCGGATGAATCTGTATAGGCAAAATTACCACCAAACCTGCTGGTAAGCACTTCGGCAGCCGCCGATGATATTACCGCGTGCCCGCTGCTGTATTCAGGAAATGGCGGTGTTTGGATGTATGGGCGCCAGTCGGCATTAATGTACTTGATGATTACCGTTTCGGGCCTTACATAGTTTGACCGGTACTTTAAATACCAGCAATTGATAAAGCCATCAAACAAAGCAATGGCTGTTTCGGCGTATACACTAACGGTGGTATTAAAATCAAGCTTTTTGGCCCGTGTTACCGTACCGGTAATATTCATCCAGTGGCCTCCCGGCGAAAACTTTTTAGTGGCAAACATAGCGTGACCCACTACATTGAGCTTAAAGGCATTATCATCCCAAAAATCGGCCTCGTGTTTTTGCTCTTTGGTAAGGCTGTCAACCGTTTGTTTTACCTCCACAGCCTGCAGGTAAAATTTACTATTCTTGTTTTTTATATCGAACACCGGCGGATCTGGCGGTATAAATTGAGCGGTGGAATCAAGTATCATGGGCCTTATCTCGCCCCAATGCGCCTCTAAAGCCTGGGCGTACATGGGTGGTGTCGGGATCCAGCGGCCATCCTGCTGCTTTACAGTATATTTACTTGCCGACCGGGTTTTTAAATAGTTATCGCCCTTGCTCCACTTCATAATAAATTTAGCTACTTTATTAGCATAATTTACCGATCCCTCAAACAAATCATCGGGCATGCCGGCGTCTTTAGCCTTTTGTTTTAAGCCATCAACATACTGATCCATACTTCCTTCCGGAAACGTTACCGCATTACCCACATAACAAAATGCCAATAAGGATGCAAACTGGTAATCAACAGCGGTATCTTTTGATGCTAACGGTGTTGGTGGCAGGTGTTTTATCTGCCCCGATAACAACCTGAAATGCTTGGGGTCGCCTGCGGCGATAACCTGGTAGGCAGCTATGTTGGCATACACATAATTACGCGAAGCTGTAACCGGCGGAAAGTTGTTTTCCAACACAATATCATTCAGTTTTTTTACTGTAACGCGGTACAATTCAGGATCATGCAAAACTTTTTGGTAGTCGGGCTTTTTACAGGAGGCGAATAAAAATAACATCCCTGCAATACAAAATAGAAAGAGTCTCATAATTTTAAACATAGGTTAAAAGCAAACGGAATATCGGGGCAAAATCCGCTGGTTTTTATATTGGATCAACAGCCAATATAGGCTTTTTTACGATATCCATCAGCATATAAATTTTTGTTTTTTGACATAGGGTCCACAAAGCTATTGCTCCTATGAAGCAGGAGCTACAGTAGAGTTGTATATAGGTATTGTGACAGACATACGGAGTAATATTCAATAAGTAGAGCTCCGCTGGAGCTTTAAAATCACATTTATATTTTTTTCTGCAAAGCTGCTGCTCCGCCGGAGCAGGAACTACGCATTATTCATAAAAATTCTACAAAGCTGCTGCTCCCCTGGAGCACGAACGCAGCATTATTCATAAAAATTCTACAAAGCTGCTGCTCCTCTGGAGCACGAACGCAGCATTATTCTTAAAAATTCCACTTGTTTACATACATTCCACTATCTGAACTAAATGATTTATTTAAATGTTTTTGCATTGGCTTATTTCAATTTCACGTGCAAAAAAATTGTTCAGAGCTGCTCCAGGGGAGCAATAGCTTTGTAGAAAAAATGGAAGCAGAAATTGTGTGCTCCAGCGGAGCACAACCCTATCGGAGAAGTTTATTCGGGCAGTTTGAAAATGTATTGTTCTTCATATGGAATATCAAAGCGTTTTAACAATTGTTTATATTCAACTAAAAACGATTTCTCCTGATGATGTTCCTTTTGATTTAAAATATACTTCACCACATTGTCAACCTCCGACCGGCTATGGCTGAAAGCCCCATATCCATGTTGCCACTGAAATTTGCCGATGGTTAAATTCTCCTTATTTACCCATTCGGATGAATCGCTCTTTACCACTCTCATTAAATCGGAAATGGATTGTTTGGGGTTTAAACCAATAAACAGATGCATATGATCGGGCATGTTATTAATGGCTATCATCTTATGTCCATTGTTTTGAACAATTGCAGTCATATAAAGCCTTAAGCGTTCGTCCCAATCTTCAACAAGCAATGCGGCGCGGTATTTCACAGCAAATACAAAATGAATGTAGAGTTGTGTATAGGTATTGTTGACAGACATAGCGGGTAATATTCAATAAGTCGAGCTCCACTGGAGCTCTAAAATCAAATTTATATTTTTTTTCTACAAAGCTACTGCTCCTCTGGAGCAGGAACTCTGCATTATTTAAAAATTCTACAAAGCTGCGGTTTCTCCGGAGCAGGAACTCCGCATTAATATTCAATAAATTGAGCACCGCTGGAGCTCTAAAATCAAACATATATTTCTTCTACAAAGCTTTTGCTCCACCGGAGCAAGAACTCAGCATTATTTATAAAAATCCTACAAAGCTGCCACTTCTTCGGAGCAGGAACTCCGCATTAATATTAAGTTGAGCTCCGCTGGAGCTCTAAAATCGAACATATATTTTTTCTACAAAGCTGTTGCTCCGCCGGAGCAAGAACTCCACATTATTTATAAAAATCCTACAAAGCTGCGGCTCCTCCAGAGCAGGAACTCCACATTATTTATAAAAAGTCCACAAAGCCATTGCTTCTCCAGAGCGGGAACGCAGCATAGAGCTGCTCCAGAGGAGCAAAAGCTTTGTAGCAGACAGGACAACGACGTTTTGTGCTCCAGAGGAGCACCACTATTCAATATGCTTATTCAGGACAATCTTTCTATAAAGCTGCTGCTTCGCTGGAGCAGAGAGGCTGCATTATTTATAACATTCTGCAAAGCTGGTGCTTCTACGGAGCAGGGATTCCGCATTATTTATAAAAAACTTGTTTGCCTATTCCACCATCTAAATTACCTGATTTATTTAAATGTTTTTGCACTGGCTTATTTCTATCAGCAATGCAAAAATGTCGTTGGTATTCTTAAATTTACGCCCCCACTGAACCAAAATGAAGAGAATTGTACTTATACTTTTAGCAGTTACTGCGGCTATTATAGCAGCAATATATTTAATAATCCCGTCTACCTTAACAATTAATAACCAGCTTAACATTGATGCATCTGACGCCATCGCTGCTAAGTTTTTAACCCACCGGGAACAATGGGAAAAATGGTGGCCCGGCGCCAAGATCAATAACAACCGGTTTGATTACGAGGGCATCCATTTTTATATCAGCGAAACCACCAACAGCGGTGCACATGTTACTTTGCAACGGGGCAATTTAAAACTCAATAGCGAGATCAGTTATCTGGCTGATGATTTTGCTGTGAAAATAACCTGGCACACTAAAATACAAAACAGCCTTAATCCTTTTCAAAGGGTTAAATATTATTTAAACGCCCAGGCTCTTAAAGCCAAAACAGCTGAAATTTTAAAACACCTCAAATCGTTTTTGGAGGATGAGAAAAAAGCATATGGTTATAAAATTTATATAGAAAAAATAAAGGATCACGTATTGCTTACTGCCATCACAAGTTCTGTTAACTATCCGGATGTGCAAACCATTTATGAAACAGTTAACAGCCTAAAGTTACAGGCTAAAACTAAAGGCGTAGTATTAACCAACTTTCCTATGCTTAATGTTACAAAGGTTGATGATAAAGAGCACCAGGTTACTGTTGCGCTCCCTATCAATAAAACAATTAAGCCAGATCAGAAATCATTAATTAACAACCTGGTAGTAGGAGCAAATTTGTTGGTAGCAGATGTAAAAGGTGGCCCCAATACTATAAATGACGCTTTTAGTGCAGTTAAAGCTTACATGAAAGATCATAATTTAACAGCGCCGGCCATGCCTTTTGAATCATTGATCACCGACAGAGCTGTTGAAAAAGACACATCGAAATGGGTGACCAAAATATACGCCCCTATTTTTTAAGCTAATACTATTTGGTAACCAGCATTACCTTACCATCATAAGTAACAATAATATAATCCGTTGATCCGGCACGTTTTATGGTTGAAATATATGGCAGTTCCTGGAAATTAAAGGCCGCGTTAATCAGATATCCAGGGGGCGAAAACTGTTTTTGCTGTTTGTTATAATGCAAACCAACTAAACCCAAAGCATCATATTTACCTTCGTAAGGTACAACACCCCAAAAGTTGCCGTTAAGCAATACATCCTCTGTTTTATCATCTGCCTGGATAATAGACCGGATGGGGGCCTGTTGGTACAGGTATGGCAATTCTTTAAATGTAGCAGCATGCAACACATCGCTCACAAAAATGCTATTAAACTGGTTTGCGCTTAACCGGTTATTATCATCCAGTTTATCTTTGAAGATCTCGGACGTGGTTTTATCGGCCATTTTTTGATAACTGAGCCACTCTTTTTTCAGATAAGGCAGTTCCTGTTCCAGGTCATTCTTTGGTCTGAAAGGATAATATTGTCCTTTAATAAAATAGGATAGTATAAAATCATTTTTACCATCTTTATCCAGGTCGGTATTGTAAGCATACAGCGATTGATCTGGTGCTACATTATATTTATTGTTTGTACCCCAGTTACCTGCTACCAGGTCGGCTTTACCATCGCCATCCATATCTGTAATTAATGCCGATTGCCACCAGCCCTTTTCATTATCCAACACGCCGGAAGAAAATTTATTGAGTTTTTTGCCATCATTTAAAAAGATCTGAATAGGCTGCCACTCGGCAGTTATTACCAGGTCGGCCTTGCCGTTATGGTCAATATCGGCTGTGGTGATGCTTGTTATGTATTGAATAGCTGTAATTTCATCATAGGTCTTATCATGGCTAACATCGAAATTACCGTTACCTTTATTTATCAAAATAACTGATGGTACTTTAGCAGTATAATCTTTATATGATGTGCTTCCTGTTAATAATATATCGTTCAACCCATCTCCGTTAAAATCAAACACAGCAATTTTTGAAGTTTGATTAGCAATTTTTGGCAGCGCCTTATACTCAAACTGAAAATTTCCCTTATTGATATATAAGCGTGGCGGCAATCTTTTGTCATCATCCAAAAACGGGTGATTGGCGCTAATGATAACCAGATCGGGCTTGCCATCATTATTTACATCGGTCCAAACTGCCTGCTCATCCCCATATTCGTTAAACTTTTCAAATCCGGCCACTTTTACCTTATCGTACCCTCCTGTCCTATTTCCGGCAAGCAGGTATCTGTCCTCGCCTGTAAAGCCACCTAAATAAATATCGTCATAGCCATCTCCATTAACATCTGCTACTGCAATAGCGGGGGTGTGCAACAAATAGGTATGCGGCAACAACGAATAATAATTGAAGTCGGGCGTATCAAAAGTTTTTACACTGGCCAAAAGTTTAGCCTGCACAGGTTTATAATCAAATTGCTTTTTATTGCTGATGAAAGCATTTATTACTGATGAAATATTATCCGCCGACTGTACCTGTTTACGATCATAAGTGATTGTTGTTTTTGCACCTGGCTTAAAATTCTTTACTATCTGCCAGCTATTATCGGGCCATACCACTAAAAGTTCAGCAGGCTTATCGCCAGGTAAAAAGGTAAAAATCAGCTCGTTACTCAGGTTGCTTTCATAAGCGCTACTGGTTTGAATTTCCTGGTGGTCAAGCTGCTTGCCCGATTTAAGGAAAAACTTAGTCCCGATACCATCCGGGTTAGCTTTGATATACTTAACAGCGTACTTTAAAAAGCCCGGTTTATCATCCTTACGGGTTTCCATAGTGGTATTTTTATACAGGTAAGCCGGCTCATCCATGTTATTGGTTACTATTTCCAGGTCGCCGTCGTTATCCAGGTCGACCGCTACCGAGCCCGCCGAGATTGACGGCTTTTGCATATCATTCGTAAATGAAGCATCGGTAAACTTAAGCAGATCATCCCCGTGATAAAAAAAGTTGTGCACCGCGCCATCGGGCATCATGTTGATTTTATCTTTATCAAAAACACGGCTGGTTTGATACTCCTGCATTACACCCGGATTGCCCAGGTATTTAAGATAATCCATATCGTTGAGCCGCTTTTTTATCCCGTTGGAGAAAAAAAGATCCTTACGGCCATCCATATCAAAGTCCTGCACCAGGGGCGACCACGTCCAATCGGTAGCTGATACACCGCTGTATAAGCCCATATCAACAAACTTGCTCCCGTTTGCTACATTTAACTGCAGGCAGTTTTTTGAATACTGGTAATAATAACCCGCGTTAACTTCCTGGTTATAAATATCCAATGGCTCGTCATTTATGGTTGATCGTAATGCTTTAATATCCTCGGGCAGCATATCTGTGGTGAGCACATCCAAATGACCATCTTTATTGATATCGCTGATGGCATTCCMCATGGAAAACAGGCTGGTATGGCCAAAAGCGCTTTTAAGCTGTTCTTTAAAAGTACCGTCGTGCTGGTTGATGTAATAATAATCCTGTTCAAAAAAATCGTTACTTACATAAATATCATCCCAGCCATCATTGTTCAGATCGCCGATGCTGAGGCCAAGCCCGTAGCCTATGGGGGCGCTATAAATACCCGATTTTTGGGTAACATCTGTAAAATGCCCGCCATCGTTACGGAAAAGGTGATCGCCGGCATCATGGCTGTATTTAAATCTTAAGGTAGAATCGCCGTAGGTATCGTTACTATGTACAGATGAGGTGAGCAGGAACATATCCAGGTCGCCATCCTTATCATAATCAAAAAACGAAACCTGTGTTGACAGACCTGCGAAATCGAGCCCATATTTGGCAGCGCTTTCTGTAAAGGTAAGATTGCCGTTGTTGATGTAGAGTTGATTTTTGCCCTTAAATGTTTTGTAACCCGATACTGCAGATACATAAATATCCTTTAAGCCATCGCCATTGATATCAACTACGGTAACACCTGTTTTCCAGTTGCCAGTACCGGCAAGGCCCGCTTTAGCCGTTATGTCCTCAAACTTTAAACCGCCTTTATTTAAATAAAGCTTATTCTCTCCCTGGTTTGATACAAAATACAGATCCTGTAGCCCATCGTTATTAAAATCGGCCGCGGCTACGCCTGCACCGTTGTAGAAATACAGGTAATCTAAAATATTTACAGAATCTGATACAATATTTTTGTTTACAAAGCCTATTCCTGTTTCATCTGCAGATAGTAATTTAAAAGCCCCATCGCCGGTCTTTTTAGGTTTGCAGGCACCCAGGCAAATAATCCCGATAAAAAACAGGAAGCAAAGCAATTTCATCGGTACAGGTATATATTTTGTAAGTAGCGACATCTCTTATATTAACGTAATTTATATGCTTTAAGCGGTTGGTCATTAATACCAAACAGGTAATACTTGCTGCCCGTTGCGTTTTTGATGACTAATGACGACCGCACCTGTCCGTTTAAATCAAACCCGGTTTTTGAGGAAGGAAAATAGCTAAACCCATTTTTACTATATTGATAAACCAGCCCGTGGCTTGCGTCAAGCCGGCCAATTTCTGGTTTAAAGCCGTAAAAGTTACCCCCTAAAATTATTTTAACATTGCCCGTATTATCAATATCATCACACAAAATAGTGTTAACCATTGAAAGCTGTGCCTCGGCCGGTAAAAGCTTACAGGTAAACTTTTTACCATTATTTAAAAATACTGCCGAAGCCAAAAAATTCATCTCATGTGTTTCGGCACCCGCCAGCATGTCGCTTGTAAAAACTTCATTAAAGGGCTTCCCTGCGTAATCTATATATTGCAAGAAGCGTTTTTTCAATATCGGCAACTGGCCAACAAGATCGGGCTTCATATGAAAAACATAATTTACATCATCACTTCTATACATTGAGGTAACACATTCCTTTGTACCGTTATTATCAAAGTCTTTCACATAAATTTCCATAGGCTCGGTAAACGACGCCCTGAACTTGGAATTTAAGCCGATGTTGCCGCCAATAATATCTAAATTTCCGTCACCATTAACATCGGCAATTTCAAGGCTGCTCCACCAGCCTTTGTAATTGGCCAGTTGTTTGTCTTCGGTAAATTTCCCTTTAAAATTTTTAAAAATCCTGATGCCCATCCAGTTACCGGCAACTACCAGGTCGGGATAACCGTCTTTATCTAAATCGGCCCATTGGGCGGCGGTAACCATACCCAGCCTGGTATTTGTGCCCAACACCTGTGCCGATACATCCGTAAAGTGCCCCTTGCCATCATTATGAAAAACATATGATTTTGCCGAACATCCGTAAAGGCCCGGAACGCTCCTGCCGCCGATGAACAGATCGGGGTGGCCATCGCCATCATAATCGCATGATACGATGGCAGATGCATTAACAGCGGCATATAACGTTTTATCTGCGTTGCGATGGAAATTACCTTTACCATCGTTCTCATAAAACCGTGGATTATAAACTGGAGTTTCTGCTTCATCGGCATTACCGCCAACACCAATGATCAGGTCCTGGTCGCCATCGCCGTCAAAATCGCCAAATACGGCACCCGCGTTTTCAAGGTAATCCTGTTTCTTTAAGTCATCGGGGATGGTTTGTTTAAACCTGCCATCTTTTTGTTGAATGTAGATAGCGGCAAAGCTATTTTTTGAGCTGCCGAAATAAAAATCAGTTAAGCCGTCATTATTCACATCACCCTTAGCCATGTAGGGATTTTCGGTTGATAACATCTGCAGCATCAGGCGTTCATTATCAAAATCAATAAAATCGTCTTCTTTATGCCTTGGGATGCTATCAAAAATAGATTTTGTTACATCAGCAAATTGCGGTTTTACAACAGGCTTGTTCCAACTGTAATTAAGTTTTGCATCGGTTTGTTTAAATGTATAAACTTTATCGCCTTTAACATTTTGTAAAAGCTGGTATTTACCACCCGGCCAAACGATCTGTAAAGAATCTACCTGTTTATATTTACCTATACCAAGGGTAAGCAAATTGGGCGAAGTACAGCTTTGAAAACCACGGGTAGGCTGGTTATAATAAATAAGCGCGCTGCCTTTCATAAAAGCCTTAACGGTTACACCTACCCCAAAGCTATTTAAACCACTGCCCTTTAATTTTAATTGGATGTGGTGGTTGCCATTTTTTTCGGCATTGTTTTTATAAACATAAACCGGTGAGTTTACGTTATTAACCACCAGGTCATTATCACCATCATTATCCAGATCGGCATAAGTTGAACCATTGCTGAATGATGGTTTATCTAAACCAAAATCGGCCGATTTGTTGGTGAATGTAAGGTTATGGTTATTTAAATAGGCATAGTTTGATACCGGGGTCGATTGCATTTTATCGGTAAAATCTTTAAAATCAAACTTATTGCGCCCCTCGGCTATTTTGGCCATATTATCGCGGTTGCCCAAAAACTCGATGTAATCCTGATCGGTAAGGTCTTTGTAAATCCCGTTTGATACAAAAATATCTTTCCAGCCATCGTTATCCATATCAAACATCAGCGCCCCCCAGCTCCAGTCGGTAGCCGCTATCCCCGAGTAAAAAGCCGTTTCAGAAAATGTGCCATCGCCATTATTTACCTGCAGGCAATTTTGCATATACTGGTTATAATAACCATCCCGCTGTTTGGCTTTAATCACATCGTACGATTCAAAGGAGGTTATTTTTTTGAGGCGTTTATCACCTTCGGGCAGCATTTCGGTAGTAAAAATATCATACTGCCCGTCGTTATTGATATCGGCAATATCAGATCCCATGGAAGCCAGGCTAAGGTGACCGGTTTCATTTTGGATATCTTCTTTAAAAGTGCCGTTCTTTTGGTTAATGTATAAGTAATCCCGCTCAAAAAAATCATTGGAAACATAGATATCCGGGTAGCCATCCTGGTTGATATCAGCTACAGAAACGCCTAAGCCAAAGCCTATGTCGCTGGAATATATGCCCGCCTGTTTGGTTACGTTGGTAAAATGCCCGCCATCGTTACGATAAAGGCGCGCACCACCCAATGCATCAACTACAGACCTTAAATCCTTATTAAAATCAAATGAAGCTGTCGGCCTGAAAGAGTTATTTAATACAAAGCAATCCAGGTCGCCATCGTTATCATAGTCAAAAAATATGGCCTGGGTTGATAAACCATTATCTACCAGGCCATATTTTCCGGCTTCTTCTTTAAATGTACCATCGTGCTGGTTTATAAATAATTCGTTCCCTTTTTCTTTGCCGCGGGCATTACCGCTGTGGCATACATAAATATCAAGCCATCCATCGCCGTTAATATCAACCATGGTAGCGCCTGTACTCCAGTATTTGGTACCCTTTACCCCTGCTTTAGCAGTTACGTTTTCAAACTTCCAGTTGCCTTTGTTAATATAAAGCTGGTTGCCCCCCATGTTCGAGGTAAGGTAAACATCGTTAAGTCCATCATTATTTACATCGCCAATAGCTACCCCGCCCCCGTTGTAGTAGTTACGATATGTAAATACGTTGGTACGGTTCTGGTCGTTTAACTGGTTTATAAAGTTTATACCTATATCATCATTTGATTGTAGTGAAAACAAAGTTGGCCTATGGCCGCCATTACAGGCGCACAACATTACGCCAATAGATAAGACAAAAAAGGCAGATCGTTTAAAAAGCATCATACGCACTTATAAAAAACAAACGTAGCGGAAAATTACCCGCTACGTTCTCTTCAATCAAATAAATCTCAATATATTAATAACCTGCGTTTTGTTTAAGGTTAGGGTTGGTATCCACAGCACGTTGTGGGATAGGATACAATGTTCTTATTTTATCGGATTTGTTAGGACGCTGATCAACCGGATCATTAAATTTCTCAAAACGGATCAGGTCATTTCTTCTCCATCCTTCGTAATAAAGCTCACGGCCTCTTTCGGCAAGCATCACTGTTGCGTCAACAGATGATAAAGCCGATGCGCCACGGGGGGCACGGATAGCATTAACAATTAATAATGCAGTTTGGCCCTTGGGATCGGTACCACCACGCATAAGGGCCTCGGCCTTTTCAAGCAGCACGTCGGCGTACCGTAGTATTACATAATCATTATCCTCGCCGCTATCTGTAACGGTTCCGTCATCATTAGGATGAGGGAAATATTTGAATACTCTTATGCCCTGTGCTTCTGTTGAAAAGTTAAGATTAACCTCGGGCGTAAAAACAAGTGGTTTACCGCCACGTTGCTTCAATGCCACGCCTTTAGGACCAAACTGTTGTCCTACGGCAAAACCTGCTCTTAAACCAACTTTATCTGTTAGGCCGGGATACTCAACACCGCGCCGCTCATCAGTTGCTTCAAACGATTTGTAAAAGTCGGCAAGGGTGGTAAACCCGTTCCAGCCATCAGGTGTCTGGTTATAATGCAACCCCATCTTCCAGCGGTTTTTAGCAGATCCCTGCACTTTATCAGTTGTATTGTATATACCAAATATATTTTCGTGGGATTGTGCGGTGTTATCCCAGGCAAAATCCTGGAAGTATTTACCTGCCGGCTCCAAAGCATAACCCGCATCTGTTACCTTGTTAGCATATTCAATTACTTTATCCATATCAGCCTTTACAAATGTAAAAGGCCCACCCACGGTGGCGGCTGTATAAACTGCCCTGTTCAGGTAAACTTTAGCTAAAAGAGCTTCGGCTGCAGCTTTACTTGCTATACCTATATTGGCTGATATGCCTAATTTAGATTCGGCAAACACAAGATCTGCAATAATGAAATCTGTAGCCTCTGAACGGGTATAAACTTTAGGTATAGATGAGTTTGGCGCATTTGGATCGCGAAATGGCGCCTGGCCATATAAGTCAACTATCTGGAACATGAAGTAGGCACGCAGGAAGCTTGCTTCAGCTTTGATCTGGTCTGTAGTTGCCCTTGATATTACCTGCGTTGCACGGAATACACCAATGTTAAGCTGATCCCAGGTATCATTTACCTGGTTGTGCGATGGTGTCCAGGTATGAGTGTGCAATTTACGCCAGGTGCCAAAATCTCCCCAGTCGGTACCACGGGTTGGCCCCATCATCTCATCTGTTGAGTGTTCTTGCAAGGCATATGTATTTGCCTGGTCAGACTGTCCAAATAGTTGTGCATACACGCCGTTAAGATCGGTTGTACTGGCAGCTCCTCCCTTGTCAATAGATTTTGAGCCGTAAACGGTCTCATCTAATTTTTTGCAACCGGCAGTGATTAAAAGTATAATACTGCAAGTTACTGTGATCAATTTAATTTTTTTCATACTAATTTATATTAAAAACCTGCATTTAAACTTATTGTAAATGTGCGCGCGCTTGGGTAAGCGGTATAATCGATACCTCTTGACGGCACGCCATTTCTTTCCTTGTTTGTATTGATTTCGGGATCAAGGCCACTGTACCCGGTTATCAGGAAGATGTTTTGGCCTGTTAATCCTACACGTAACGACTTAATTGTATTTCCCTTAACACGGAATGTGTAACCTAATGAGGCGTTGCTCATCCTCAGGAAGTCGCCCTTTTCAAGGAAGCGTGATGATACCTCGCCAGAGTTCAGCGGATTTTCATTGGTTGCGGCAACCGCCTGGGTTACGTTACGACCGCTAACCAAATTGCCTTTATAGAAAAATGCGTTGGCGGTGTTGTTGTAAATGTAAAAGCCGGTTTGGGCATTTATGAAAAAGCTCAAGGTCCAGTTACCGTATGTAAAAGTATTATTTATACCTGCCAGGAATGTTGGAAGAGGACTGCCATGTGGAGTTGCCGAGTCAATACCATTAGGATATACACCAAAACCATTGGCATCTAAACCGTTGTATTGAGCCACATTAAATTCATACAGCGGGTAGCCATTACCAAAAAACTGGGCATAAGCGCCTGATAAGCCCTGGCCATCAATGTTACCTGTGATTACGTTGCGGTTACCAAAGTTTTCAATACGGTTTTTAACAAAGGTCATATTATAATTGATATCCCAGCTGAACTTTTTGCCTTGCACAGCCTGGAAAAGAAGGCCTACCTCCACACCGGTATTCCGCACATTACCAGGCAAATTAACCCAATATCTGGTGTTGGCCGCGGGTTGGGCTATGTCCTGAAGAAACAGTAGGTTTTTCTGCGATTTATTGAAGTAATCAATGGTACCGGTTAAACGGCTGTTAAGTATGCTAAAATCAATACCTGCACCATACGCAGTTTGGGTTTCCCATTTCAGATCGGGATTGGCAGCATTTAATGGAGTGCTCGATGTACCATAGTAGTTAAGTTGCCTTAATGCCAGGGAAGCGTATGATGGAAACTCCTGGTTACCGGTTTGTCCATAGTTTAACCTAAGGCTTAAATCATCAAATATGCCCTTTGGAGCAAAACTTTCATTGCTGACACGCCATTTTGCGGCAAGAGCAGGAAAATTACCGTATTTATGATTGTCACCAAAACGGGTTGAACCATCTCTCCTGATTGTACCAGTCAGGAAATATTTATCTTTGTAAGTATAGTTAATACGTGCAAACATTGACTGTAACCTGTAGCTGCTGCTATCGCCAACGGGGTAAGCCAGGTGACTTTTAAAATCGTTATAGTTCTTAACAAACTGACCGGCAGTTTGGGTACCCCATCCAAAATCGTTACGACTGTAATTTTTATAATTGGAATATGAATACCCTGCCAATGCTGTTAAACTGCTGTTATCAGAAAATTTCTTTTCGTAGTTTAATGTATGCTCGGTGATCATACTGGTAAGCTCGGTATGCTGGAGAATGCCACGACCATTACCAGTAGCCGAAGGCACGTTAAAATCCCTGATATTGGTTTGATCGGTAAAGCCTACTATCCTGGGATCATAAAATGTTTTTCTTAAGCCCCTGGATACATCAACACCAATATTCCCTTTATATGACAAACCTTCAATAAGCCTGACGGTAAGTGTTAAATTGTTAAGAAAACGGTTGATGTTATCCCTGTCATCTATTTGATTAAGCATTGAAACCGGGTTTCTGAAGCTATTATTTTTTGGAAATCCCTTGTCATCATAGCCATTGATATCAAAATACCTACCCTGGTCGTCAAACACCGGAATTGTAGGATTAGTTTGAAGAGCTGCACCTATTAAGCTACCGTTAAAGCCGGCATTATTGGTGATAGGTGCAAACTGATCTTTTACGTTAGAGTATAATGATTGCAGGTCAAATTTTATCCTTCCCCTAAATGCAGACTGAGATGCATTTAAACGGGCTGTAAGACGTTTTAAGCCTGTTTTTTTAACAATACCCTGCTGATTATCGTATGAAGAAGAAAAGCGGTAATTACCTGTGTTACTGGCTCCACCAAAAGCTATATTATAGTTTTGAGATACGGCCGTTCTCAGTATCTGGTCCTGCCAATCAGTATTACCTTTGAAATCAACAGCTGTAGCATCTGCTCCTACAGCTGTTACAGCTTTCAAAAAATCTTCGCGATTAAGAAGATCATAACGTTTGGCTGCGCTTGCAATACTGGTGCTTGCACCAAATTGTATACCTGCTCCTTTACGCCCCTTGCGGGTTGTAATAAGGATAACGCCGTTTGCACCACGTGAACCATAAATAGCCGCAGATGATGCATCTTTTAATATACTGATATTTTCGATATCAGCAGGGTTAATAAAAGCCAGCGGGTTACGGGCCGATGAACTACCTGCACCGCTATCGTAGCCCCCGGCAGTTCCGCCGTTGTCAAGTGGTACGCCATCAACAACATATAATGGATTGTTACTTGAACGTATGGAACTTGCACCCCGGATGTTAATGGTTGCACCTGCACCGGGCTCACCACTCGCCGGTGTTACCTGCACCCCGGCTATTCTACCTTGCAATAACTGCTCGGGAGTTGCAATAACACCTTTATTGAAATCTTTAGTACCAATTGAAGCTACAGAACCGGTAGCGTCACGTACACGCTGGGTACCGTAGCCTATTACAACTACTTCATTTAAAGCTTTACTTGATACTTCAATCGCAACGTTAACAATTGTGCGATTATCAATATTAACCGTTTGGCTTATGTAACCAAGATAGGTGAATGATAAAGAGGGAGTGTTTCCGGGAACCGAAATACGATATTCGCCTTCGGTATTGGTTATCGTACCTCCCGGTGCGGTTACTGATGTTTTAACTGTAACCCCTATTAATGGGGATCCATCCTTTTTGTCGGTTACTTTACCTGTAATGATCTTATTTTGGGCCATAACGGTCCCCGAAAAAAGAAAAATAACAGCAAAGAAACATACGTTGAGTAGGTGTTTAAATTGCATAATTACTGAGATTTAGTTGAATTGGTTTTATTAACTGGTTTAGTTTTAAAGCTAAATACTATAGGTACCAAACACTCCACACGCCCTTCATCTGTTTATATTTTTGATTGAAATGATCAAAAAACATAGGCATAAAATAGTTACAGTAAACACTCCCAATTAATACCGGAATAAAGAAGTTTAACAGGAAATAATTTTAAAGTAACAGGTAGTTGAATGTATGGTTTATAATATCACACCTTAAAATCCAATGCAATTTAGATATAATAGAGGTAGAAAAACACCTAATAAGTGCAATAAGGCCGTTTAAAGGTTTCTTTTAACAATTATATAAAAATTTATTGAGTTTTTAAAACACAAGTAAATGAAAATCAAATACTTATATTTTTTTAATATCAAAAAAATATAAGTATTTTTTTACATTTTATAGTACTTTTTTAACCTAAAAGCAATTCAAAACTCTTACTTTTAGAGCCCTCAGGAATAAAAAAAGCAGTTCAAAATTCAATTAAAATCAAATGCTTTAATATTCATGATACGTTGTTCAAACTGCTCGGGATGTAAAGATTTTGCCTTTATCCGCATTTTATAAACATAAATAGTATTTACAGAATACTCCAGTATTTTGGCAATTGTATCATTATCTGTAATACCCATTCTAATTAAGGCAAATATGCGCAGATCGGTATTTAACACTTCATCCTCCTGCGGCCAGGTTTGATCTTTTTCATCAAACAGGGTGTTAAAAACAGCAATAAAATTCGGGAAGATCTTAACAAAGATGTGGTCAAAACTATAATAAAGGTTCTCTCTTTCTTTTTTAATATCAATACCACTTATGAGGGTATGAATAGTATCGTAC
>NZ_JBFUKX010000064.1:0-27737 GCF_056400605.1 Mucilaginibacter sp. P5_A4
GGTTTTCTGAGTTATCTATAACGTTTCCGCCAATTTTTATTACATGAAGCGTTTTTTTTACTGCTATTTTGGTTGGTTTTATTGAAACGGTCTCACTTTTGTTCATTCTTCACATTAATTTAATAATAGCATTGCCAATTTACTACCATTTTTAATAAAAATCTGTTAAAAGTAGGAAATTATGCTGTATTTTCTACTTAAATGACTAAGAAATGATTATTTATTTACAGTATTGTAAGTTTACAATTTGATTATGAAATAATTAGTAAACTTGGATTTAAGGCATTAAACTTGTTGTAAAATTGACCTATGGACAAAAAGAAGAGTGCTAAGCCCCGTATAGTAATTGTTGGCGGTGGATTTGGCGGACTTGAAGTAGCTAAAAATTTGAAGAATGCACCGGTAGATGTTTTGCTGCTGGATAAACATAATTACCATACTTTTCAACCTTTGCTTTACCAGGTAGCCGCTGGTTCTATCGCTGCAGATTCCATTGGTTTCCCAATACGCAGGATTTTTACTAAACAGGATAACTTTCGCTTTGCGCTTGCCGAAGTTCAGCAAATTCATCCTGAAACCAACACACTTACAACTGATATCGGTACCATATATTACGATTACCTGGTTATAGCTACCGGATCAAATACCAACTTTTTTGGTAACAAGGAAATTGAGCATTTTGCTATGCCGATGAAGAATATCCCGGAAGCGCTGAACTTACGCAGTTTGATTCTACAAAACTTGGAGATGTCGTTAGTTACAAAAGATCCCGAAGAAAAAGCGGCACTAATGACCTTTGTAGTAGTAGGTGGAGGCCCCACCGGCGTTGAACTTTCGGGTGCATTGGCTGAGATGCGTCAGCTGATTTTGATGAAGGATTATCATGGCTTGAGAAAGCATGATATGAAAGTTTATCTTGTTGAAGGTAAGCCCGATTTACTTGCTGCTTTTTCTCCGGCTGCATCAGCAAAAGCCAAAAAGTTCCTGGAAGAAATGGATGTAACCATTTTTAATAATGTGCATGTACAAAGCTATGATGGCGGACAGCTTAAAATAGATGATGGTACTATAATACTTACCCGCAATGTTTTGTGGGCTGCCGGTGTAAAAGGTGAGGTACCTGCKGGGTTGCCTGAACAGAGCATTGCCAGGGGAAACCGGATACAGGTGGACGAAAAAAGCAGGGTAAATGGTTATGCCAATATTTTTGCCATAGGCGATGTGGCAGCCATGATAACACCCGAAACCCCAAACGGGCATCCGGGTGTGGCTCCGGCAGCTATACAGCAGGGGGAATGGCTTGCCAAAAATTTAGTTCGTATTTTAAGCGGGGAAGTTGGAGTTCCGTTTAAGTATAAAGATAAAGGCTCTTTAGCAACCATAGGCCGAAACAAGGCTGTTGCCGATTTAGGTAAGATTCATTTACAAGGTTTTGTTGCCTGGTTGCTTTGGGGATTTGTGCATTTAATGTCCTTAGCTGGTTTTACCAATAAAGGAACAGTGTTTTTTAGCTGGGCCATCAATTATTTTGCTAAAAACAGCGATAACAGGTTAATAGTGCGGTATTTTGACATAGAAACCCGTATGACCGATCCGGAATCCAAATAAAAATGCATCAGTTTTAAAACATTGTAGCGCTTATTTTATTAATAAAAAAGTAAGCGCCTATGGATCTGTTTGTTGTAATTACTTTATTGGTTATTGTAAGTGCCTTTTTCTCCTATATAAATGCGCGTTTCATTAAGCTTCCGGGTACCATAGGAACCGTTTTGATAGCAACAATTGTGTCAATTGTTATATTGATTGTTGATAAGTTAGATCCTTCTACAGCTAAATATTTAACCACACTTGCCAAAAATATCGACTTCTCCAAAGTGGTGCTTAATGTTATGTTGGGGTTCCTGCTTTTTTCAAGCGCGTTCAACCTTGATGGTGCAAAGCTTAAAAGAGAAATGCGCCCGGTGTTTATATTAAGCACATTGGGGGTATTGCTATCTACCACTATTTTTGGGTTCCTTTTATATTACCTGGCGCCTTTTTTTCATATCCATATGCCGCTCATGTATTGCTTTTTGTTTGGAGCACTGGTTTCACCAACAGATCCGGTAGCGGTATCAGCAATCGTAAAAAATTCAAAGCTCTCTACCCACCTCGAAACCATTATCTCGGGCGAATCGCTGTTTAATGATGGCATAGGATTGCTCCTGTTTGTGATTATTTTGGAGATAACAAAGGTTGGAGAGGATAGTATTGAGGCATCAAAGGTTTTAATGCTAATAGTTAAAGAGGTTTTTGGGGGCATATTGGCCGGTGCATTCATGGGGTACCTTGCCCAGCGACTGATGAAATCGGTTAAGGATTTTCAAACCATCGTATTGATCTCGTTGGCACTTGTTATGGGCTTATCGGTACTGGCAACTATTTTTAGTTTCTCGATACCTTTATCAATAGTAACTGCGGGCCTGTTTGCAGGCAGCCACTCCATAAACCAGGATAATAAAGAAAGATCGCACGAATCGTTGGAGAAATTCTGGCAGCTGGTTGATGAAATGCTGAATACTATTCTGTTTGTAATGATAGGTTTACAGCTAATTAATTTACCGTTTGTAAATAATTACTGGGTAACGGGCAGTATATCTATTGTGTTTATATTGTTGGCCCGTTGGTTAAGTATTATGTTACCGCTAACTTTTTTACGCCAATCCTTAAAAGTAAATTACAGTAATATTAATGTAATGACATGGGCTGGTTTAAGGGGTGCTATATCTATTGCGCTGGCTTTAACATTGCCGGCAACACCTTACCGCCATTTGATCTTATCTGGCAGCTACTTTATCGTAATATTCTCGGTAATTGTACAGGGGCTAACGCTTAACGCCATGATCAATAAGGCGTCGAAATTTATAGGTTAAGCTATTTTAATTTCGACATATACTTAGCTATTTCATTTTCGTTGGTATCTGTACTTTTTTCTAAAGAATTAATGATATTTTCTCTTTCTAAGGCCGATCGGTTTTGACTGAGCTTCTGTTTGGCCTGCAGATCATCCACCACAATTTCAAACGCAACTATGCCTTTCATCATTTTTTGTTTGTATTCACCAGGTAAGCCATTCCATTGCTGAAGATAAGCTGGTTCGTAATAGCTTATCATTTTAGCAAGCAGCGCAGTAGTTTCTTCACCTTCGGGGATGAGTGTTGCCTTGCCGTAGGCATGCACCGCTAAATAGTTCCAGGTAGGTACGTTGGTTTCCTTTTCGTAATTAGTGGGTGATATGTAGGCGTGAGGTTCGGTAAATATTACTAAAATTGGTTTATTAGTTATATCCAATGCCTGCGGATTTGCCTTCGCAAAATGCGAGAGCAAAACTATTTTATCATCGCGCAGCTCAATCAAAAAGGGGAGGTGTGTAGCCACCGGGATATTATTATCGGCTGTAACTATAGTAGCAAAGCTGTACCGTTGCATAAAGCTGATAGCTTCCTGCTGATCGGGAAATTTATTGAAAGAAGGTATATACATTGCAAAGAGTCAGGATATAAGATTCAAGAAACAAGACTTGTATAAATCCTGTGTGTTTACAAACTTTCCAGCATTTGCTTCAACACTGCCTGCGCAGCCCAAACCCGGTTACCAGCTTCATGTACAACAATGGAATTTGGGCCATCCAAAATCTCATCAGATAATTCGAGGTTACGGCGTACGGGCAGGCAGTGCATCACTTTGGCATTATTGGTTGCTTTCAGCTTTTCGTTAGTAAGCATCCATTCTTCGTTTTTACCCAGTATGTTACCGTAAGGCTCGTAAGCCGACCAGTTTTTTACGTAGATAAAATCGGCACCGGCCAATGCTTCATCCTGGTCATAAGTGATTTTGGCACCTTGGGTAAAATCGGCACAAAGTTCGTAGCCTTTGGGCTGAACTATGGTGAAATCAACATCAGCCCTGCACATCCATTCGGCGAATGAATTGGGAACGGCCTGTGGCAGGGGTTTAATATGAGGTGCCCAAGTTAATACAACCTTAGGACGCTCAGTATTTTTTAATTCTGTTATTGTGACTAAATCTGCCAAGCTTTGTAATGGGTGACGGGTGGCTGATTCCAGGCTCACTACCGGTACTTTACAAAATTCCACAAACTTGTTAAATATCATTTCGCTATAATCTTCCTCGCGGTTCCGCAATCCCGGGAATGAACGTACACCAATGATATCGGCATATTGCCCCATTACGCCGGCAGCTTCGCGGATATGTTCTACTGTAGTACCGTCCATAATCACGCCATCGCGTAACTCCAATGCCCATCCTTCTTTATCAATATTAAGCACCATCACGTTCATACCCAGGTTAAGGGCTGCTTTTTGAGTACTCATGCGGGTACGCAAACTTGGATTTAAAAACACCAACGCCAATGTTTTATTTTTACCCAGATCCTGGTGGGCATACGGATTTTGTTTAAGCGCCAAGGCCTCTTTTACAAGTGCATTGATATCGGTAACATCGTTTACAGAAGAAAATAGTTTCATCGGTCGGGAAAATTTATATTACGATCTATTGATTTAAAACATTTACAAAAGCTTCTAAGAACCTGTCTGCGTGGGCTTTGGTCAAATTCAAGGCTGGTAATAATCTTACCACGTTTGGTTTAGCCTCACCAGTAAAAATATTATGTTTAAATAAAAGCTCTTTACGTGCATGAGCCAATTCCTCGGGTAATTCAATACCTATCATTAAACCACGACCTCTAACTTCTTTAACTTGTTCAAGCTTTTTAAGCTCTTTTATCAGGTATTCGCCTACTGTTGCGGCATTTTGCATCAAGTTATCCTGCTCCATTACCTCAAGTACCGCTAAACCGGCCGCGCAAGCCAAATGGTTACCACCAAAAGTTGTGCCCAGCATACCGTAAGCTGGCTGTATTTTTGGTGAGATAATGATTCCTCCAACCGGGAAGCCATTACCCATGCCTTTTGCCATAGAGTAGATATCAGCATCAACACCGGCAAAATCCTGTGAAAAGAATTTACCTGTACGCCCGTAACCACATTGTACCGAATCGGCAATAAAAACAGCGTTATGCTCATCACAAAGGGAGCGGATCTTTTGCAGAAAACTTTCCGGCGCCACCTGGATCCCGCCAACACCCTGGATCCCTTCAATGATCACCGACGAAATTTCGTTATCGGCAAAAGCCTGTGCTAAAGCTGCTTCGTCTGCCCATGGTAAAAAGATCACATTGTCGGTCTCGTTAACAGGCGCAACAATTTTTGGATTATCGGTAACGGCAACCGCTAAAGATGTGCGACCATGAAATGCCTTTGTAAAGGCGATAACTTTCTTTTTACCATTATAAAATGATGCCAGTTTTAAGGCATTTTCATTAGCCTCGGCACCAGAGTTACATAGGAATAACTGGTAATCATCTTTACCGGATACTTTACCTAATTTTTGAGCCAGTTCTTTTTGAATGGGGATCTCGATGGAGTTGGAGTAAAAACCTAATTGATGTAGCTGGTCTTCCAACCGTTTTACATAATGAGGGTGGGTATGGCCGATAGATATTACGGCATGGCCACCATACATATCAAGGTATTCATTATCCTGGGCATCATAAACAAGGCTGCCCTGGCCTCTAACTATATTTATGGGATTAATAGGGTATACGTCGAATAATTTCATATCATTTAAGCTGAAAGCTAAAAGCCGAAGGCATAAAGCTTTATTTTCTAAGTGTTTTTATCAGGCCTATCAGCATTGCCTTAACTTCGTTTATTAACTTATTTGTTTGCTGAAACAAATCTTCAGTAATGTACGAGAGATCTTTACACATCAAACAGCAATATTCCAGTTCATGTGCCGAACCTAATGACTGATCTAAAAAATGAGCAAAATCACGTTCTGTATTTCTTCCACAACCTTCAACTATATTTAAAGGTATTGAATACGAAGCTCGTTTTGTTTGACTCATTAAATCATATTGTTCACTCTTTGGAAATTTTGGAAGTAGAGTTAGATAAACGAACATATTAAGTTCATGTGCTTTTTTCCATACTTCATACTTTTTGTAATCCCTCATATTTATTTTTCACGGCAACAGCTTTTTGCTTTCGGCCTTAGGCTTTTAGCTAAAAAGCGGTCGCCTTAAGTCGCAGCCCGGCTCGTTCATCCAGGCCGAAGAGCAAGTTCATATTCTGAACCGCATGGCCTGATGCTCCTTTAAGTAAGTTATCTAAAATGCTTATTATTAAAAGCTTACCTTTATGTTTTGTAATCTGCAGAAAGCATTTATTTGTGTTGACTACCTGTTTCAAATCAATATTATGACTGGTTACATGTGTAAACGGATGGTCTTCATAATATTCATGATAAAGTTTTAATGCTTCTTCGGCACTTAGGTCGCTATCTGTGTATATGGAGGCTATTATTCCACGGGTAAAATCACCACGGTAAGGGATGAAGTTTATGGCCTGGTTAAAATTAACCTGTAATTGTTTTAACGATTGCCCAATCTCGTTTAAGTGCTGATGGTTAAAAGCCTTATAAACAGATAGGTTATCGTTTCTCCACGTAAAGTGCGACGTAGCGGCTAAGCTTTGGCCGGCCCCGGTTGATMCTGTTGTAGCGGTGATATGAACCTCGTTCTTCAATAATCCTTTTGATGCCAATGGTAATAAACCTAATTGCAGGCAGGTAGCAAAGCAGCCTGGATTGGCGATATTATCAGCGGTTTTTATCGCCTCGCGGTTTAATTCAGGCAAGCCGTATACAAAGTTTTTATTTTTTATTTTTGAATTTTGGATTAACCTAAAATCCTGGCTCAGATCGATGATCTTAATATGATCGGGGATCACATTGGTTTCTAAGAACTTTTTTGCATCGCCATGGCCAACACACAGAAACAATACATCGATGGCATTTGATAATTCGCCCGAAAACCTAAGATTGGTATCACCAAACAGATCGGAATGCACTTCATACACGTGTTTGCCGGTGTTGCTGTTACTGTGCACAAAAATGATCTCCACATTGGGGTGATTGATCAATAGCCGAAGCATTTCGCCACCGGTGTATCCCGCACCACCAATGATGCCTGCACGAATAGGCCCCCGGCTCCCTGGAGAGGGAGTAAGTGAAGAATCTTTTATATTTTCAGTTGTTTGAGTCATAACTTTAATAATTATTCCGCCTTTAAGCGTTAGGGGGTAATCCTGTCATTATTTGTTGATGGATACGAATATAGAATAAACTCCAGGTCGCTCCGGTCGTTATTACTGATGAAGTGTTTCTGGCCTGGTAATATCTCAATACCCTGCTCTGGTTTTAAGACGGTAATTTTCCCATCGATGGAGAATGTTGCCCTTCCTTTTAAAATAAAGAAAACCTGCTTAGCCTTTTCGTGATAGTGCAATTGCTCTGCTGTATCAGGAGGCATCAATTCCTGTTTTACAGACAGCTCTTCGGTGTCAATAAATGTCCATCCATGACAGTCATCACCCCATTTATAGTGCTTTAAGCACTCGCCTTTGGAAAAAGCCACCTGGCCCCCTAAAGGAGCAATTGGAATGGCATGTAAATTGTCGTTTTCTGTCATGATTAGTCCTTCGCATTAATTGCTCCGCCCTTAGTGGGCTCGGGGGCATTAACCTTATGATAAATCATGACCTGGTTGCCAAATATTTTTGAGAAACCTTTAACATCCTCACCACTCCATGAATTGTTCATTTCGCCATAGCTGCCGAACTTATTTGACATCAGATCGTGATCAGATTCAATACCTATAACCTGGAAACGATAAGGGTGTAATTGTACAAACACTTTACCGCTTACATTTTGCTGTGTGTCGCTTAAAAAAGCTTCCATATTGCGCATGATAGGGTCATGAAACTGCCCTTCATGTAACCAGTTGCCATAAAAAGCTGATAACTGGTCTTTCCAGGTTAGTTGCCATTTAGTCAACACATGCTTCTCTAAAGTATGGTGGGCTTTAATGATCACCATCGGCGCTGCTGCTTCAAAACCTACCCGACCTTTAATGCCTATAATAGTATCGCCAATGTGAATATCGCGACCAATGCCATAAGGCTGCGCGATGGCCTGTAATGCCTGTATAGCCTTGGTGGGATGATCATATTTTTCATTATCGATACCCACCAGTTCGCCTTTTTCAAATACCAGCTCCAGGTTTTTCACTTCCGATTCGGTAACTTGTGTTGGCCATGCTTCTTCGGGGAGACCTAAGTTTGAGGTCAGCGTTTCTTTACCGCCAACTGATGTGCCCCAGATACCTTTATTGATAGAGTATTTTGCCTTTTCGAAGTTCATTTCTACACCATGGTCTTTCAGGTACTGGATCTCTTCTTCACGGCTCAATTTCAAATCGCGGATAGGGGTGATGATCTTTACTTCGGGAACCAGGATATTAAAGATCATATCAAAACGCACCTGGTCGTTACCGGCGCCGGTGCTGCCATGTGCTACAAACTCCGCACCAATTTCTTTAGCGTAATTAGCAATTGCTGTTGCCTGGCTTACGCGCTCGGCACTTACAGAAAGCGGGTAGGTGTTGTTTTTTAATACATTACCATAAATCAAAAAGCGAACACAGGTATCGTAAAAGTTTTTGGTTTCATCAACCACATGGTGTGATGTAACGCCCATTTTGTAGGCACGTTCTTCAACTCCTTTTAATTCTTCGTCGCTAAAGCCGCCGGTGTTAACAATTACCGAGTGAACTTCGTAACCAAGGTCCTGTGTTAAATATATACAGCAAAATGAGGTGTCTAATCCGCCGCTGTATGCTAATACTACTTTCTTTTTCATGTTTTAAAGCTTAAAGCTAAAAGCGGAAGGCTTAAAGCTTTTTATGTTTTCAATTTGTACGTGGTTTACTTTTATAATCCGGTTGAAGGCTTTCTGCCTTAAGCTTTCAGCTTTCAGCTTGTCCTATGCGCTTTTTTATCGCGTTCTCAATCCGTTCAAGCAAAGTGGCTTTATGTGTAATGCGTTTCATTTTATCTTCGTCCTGCTTTTGTTTTTCGGCGGGATCAAACAGCATGGCGGTGCACATGCAGTTTTTGCGGTCCTTACTCATCAGGATATCATAGTTAACGCAGCTTTTACAACCGGCCCAGAAGTTTTCATCCTGGGTTAGTTCAGAGTAGGTAACAGGCTCGTACCCAATTTCTGAATTAATACGCATTACTGCCAAACCAGTGGTTAATCCGAATATTTTAGCGTCGGGATATTTTTTTCGTGAAAGCTGAAAGATGGCATGCTTAATGGCTTTTGCCAAACCAACTTTACGAAACTGAGGGTTAACAATTAGGCCCGAATTGGCAACAAAGTCGCCATGGCTCCATGTTTCGATGTAACAAAAACCGGCCCAGGTGCCGTCTTTATGTAAAGCTATAACTGCCTTGCCTTCCAGCATTTTGTTGGCAACATATTCTGGCGAACGTTGTGCAATGCCCGTACCACGTGCTTTGGCCGATTCGGCCATTTCATCGCATATCATTGTGGCAAAATCTACATGCTGTGCTGTAGCAACCTGAATATCAAAATCTTGTATGGTCATTTAAATAGATATTACCGTTAAATTAATTGGCTTTTGATGCCTTAATAATTAGATGGCTTTTTTTAAAAGAAGTTTAATAACTCTTTTTGTTGTGGTTCAGGACGAGAAAGTAATTCAAACCCGTGGCATATAGGGCCTTCGTCGGGGAGGGCAGCATAAAAAAACAGTTGAACCCAAAGCAGCGGCAGCCGGAGCAAATGTTGCTCTTATTGCGGGCTTATTTAAGCTTGGTTGATTCATTTTTTTGATTGTATTACTGTGTTTTTAATTTGGGTGCAAATTAGGCCATAAATTTTTACTTATACAAGAAAAAAATGATTTAGTTGGTGGGAGTTAATTTGAAAATTTGAGGATTTGGAAATTTGAGGATCAATTATACCAGTTTAAGAAATTCTTTAATAGACGAATTAAGGTTCAAATTAACTCAATCAATCAACCATTCACTTTTTTCACTATATGATTCAATATCATATCCGCATGGATCCGTGAGTTTTCAATAAACCATAAATGTGTATCCATTCCGCCGCATACTACACCGGCCAGGTACAAACCGGGCAGGTTGGTTTCCATCGTTTCGTGATTGTATTGAGGGATAAATTTATCTTCGGACAGGATGATACCCAGTTTTTTCAGGAATTCGAAATTGGGTTTATAACCCGTCATCGCCATTACAAAATCATTGGGTATGGTGATGAGGCCATCGGCGGTTTTAATATCAACCTCATGCTCACGTACTGCTTCCAGGTTTGAGTTGAAATATGCCTTGATACTGCCTTCTTTTATCCGGTTGATAATATCCGGCCTTGCCCAGTATTTAACCCGGTTGCTGATCTCTGGACCGCGCACCACAAGGGTTACTTCGGCACCTTTACGGTAGGTTTCTAAAGCCACATCTATAGCCGAATTGCTTGAACCCACAACTACAACCTTTTGTGAGGTATAATAATGCGGGTCATGGTAATAGTGTTTAACTTTTGGCAGGTCCTCGCCTGGAATATTGAGTTTAACAGCGATATCATAAAAGCCCGTACAAAGGATCACTTTTTTAGCCTTATAGGTTGCTTTACTTGTAATTACGGTAAAACTGCCATCTTCGGCTTTTACGTTGGTAACCTCCTCAAATAAATTTAAAGGTAGGTGGTTTGATAAGGCAACTCGGCGGTAATACTCCAGCGCATCGTTACGGGTAGGTTTGTTATGAGCGGTTACAAATGGCACTCCACCAATCTCCAGTTTCTCGGAAGTGGAGAAAAACGTCATGGTTGAGGGGTAGTTGTACAGCGAATTAACCAGGCAGCCTTTTTCAACAATAATAAAACTTAAACCTGCTTTTTGTGCTGCAAGTCCGCAAGTCAGGCCGATGGGACCGCCACCTATTATTAGTATATCGAGCATGCTGCGAAGATAGGCAGTTTTTAAGAGAGATTCGCGGTAGCATATAACCGCATTTAGAACTTTTAATATGGAATAATGAATTTTGAATGTCGAATACCGATTTTTTGTTTGGCCAATATTCGCCGTTCGATATTATTACTTCCGGCCAGAAAAATATAGGCACAAAAAAAGGGTAAGCTACTTTTATCGCGCCGCTCAACTCTCTACCCTTGCTGTGTTCCCACCCTGGGGGAGTTCAAGAGGAGCTGGCCGTAAAAGACTTACCCCGGCGCAAATATAGAAAAATGATACGTTTTTGGTTAATAAATTGTTAAAAAAGGCTTATCTGCTGGCTTCCAGTGTTATAGGATTTTAATTGATTGAGCTGATAGTCGTTGTAACGACCGGTCAATGAATTTTGCGATCCATTGAAATCAAATTCACGGTAAGACTCGGATACAAATTCACCTTTTAGATACCTGACCCTTAAAATCGTAAATTTTGAAACCGTAAAACTGGCTTGTATTTTACGCTGATGAAAATGCGGCCACAGCAGGGTAAATTGCTCGGTTGTTAATGATCTGGCAATAGTAATGTGTGGGTTAGTACTCCCTTTACCCACAATTTTCCAAAGTAATTTGAACCAAAATTTATTTTGCGGACTTAACTCAAGCCGGGCATAGATGGTTTTATGATGGGAGCTATCTTCATTAAAACAATCAAACCCATTAATGTGGAGTGTTATTGGTGGTAAAAGGCTTAGCGGCCTTTTAAAAAGCGAAAATCCAGGTTCATGAAAATCGCCCGGGTTGGGATGATAATTATTCACCGTAATATGCGGAACAGCATTCATGCTGGGATACACCCCGATCACCCGCTTTGCTTCGTTCTTCAATTTATAAATATCGGTGTTGATGTGGCCCGGCAGATCAAGTAAAAAATGAAATGATGTCATGGTGCTCAATGTTAATGTTTAAAATAAATTCATCTGATCCTGGTCGGTTATATTGATTCGCCCGGCCTCAATATTGTCGATACCTATAAACCCGACCTGGTTTTTAAACTCGTACTTTTTGTAAAACTCCCATTTGGCATAAGCATCAAATGTATCGCGCTTTACAACTGTGAGGGCGTTTACCCAAAAGGGCTCCACCAGTTGTTTATGCTTAAAGTGCGGCCAGAGGATCTTAAAATCCTTTTCAGGGATGTTTCGGGCTATGGTGATGTGTGGCGTAAGGGTCTTTTTAATCTTCAGTTTCTTCTTTAGCTGACTAAACCATTCGTCAACAGCCGGGGTCGACCGGATATTGGCATAAATGGTCATTTTAGCATGCAGGTGCGGAAAATGGCCAAATCCATCCATGTGCAGTAGCACAGGCGGCAACTGCCTTAGGCTCGGCTCCATAACGCCATTGGTTTTTTCTTTCATGGAGTGTGTTTGCCTATCAAGGTGAAGGATGGAAATATGGGCTGGCGAATCCATACTTTGATAGTTGCCTATGAGTTTTGCCGAAGCTTTTTTATACCGCGCAACTTCGTGTTTCACCGTTTCGGGTGGCGATAAAAGCATCAGATAGTCTTCGTACATCGTCATAAGCCTGTTTTTAATTCACTCAAAAATGCTAATAAAATTAGCAAAATACCAAATTTATTTTCATATTTGTGTATGGAGCAAAAGCGGTATATCGTACACATCGATCTCGATTCATTTTTTGTATCGGTGGAGCGCAAATTTAATCCGGCGCTCATTGGTAAACCTGTGCTCATTGGCGGCTCGGCAGATAGGGGTGTGGTGGCTTCATGCAGTTATGAGGCGCGTAAATTTGGTATTCACTCTGCCATGCCTATGAAACAGGCCATGAAACTTTGCCCGCATGCTATTATTGTACGGGGCACACATGGGCGTTATTCTGAAGCATCGCGGCAGGTAACAGAGATTATACATGATTCGGTACCGCTTTACCAGAAATCCTCTGTAGATGAATTTTATATCGACCTTACCGGAATGGACCGCTTTTATGACTGTTATCAAATAGCGTGTAACCTGCGCCAAAGGGTGATCAGGGAAACGGGCCTGCCTATCTCCTTTGGTATGGCATCGGGCAAAACGGTGGCTAAAATGGCTACCAACGCGGCTAAACCTAATGGGCAGCTGTTTATTAAACATGGCGAGGAGCTTCAATTTCTGGCGCCGCTGCCCATCAGTAAAATTCCAGGTCTTGGTGAAAGCACCAGTCAAAAATTGTATCAATATGGTATGGAAAAAATTGGCGATTTGCAACGTACCAATATCCGTTTCCTGGAAGCTGTTTTTGGTAAAATGGGCATTTTCATTTGGGAAAAGGCACATGGAATAGACCATAGTGAGATCATACCGCATTGCGACCGTAAATCCATATCAACAGAACATACCTTTGGCGTAAATGTTAACGATCAGCGAACATTGGAAACTATCCTGGTATCTATGACGGAAGAATTATCCTCCAAACTGCGCAGGGAAAACAAACTGGCATCGTGCCTTGCTATCAAGATCCGTTATGCCAACTTTGAAACCCATACACAACAGCAAAAAATTGCCTTAACCGCTGCCGAACATATTTTATTACCCGGGATTAAAAACCTGCTCAAAAAAGCCTGGAACCAGCACCGGCCTATCCGATTGATAGGAGTAAGGCTCAGTAACCTTGCCAGCGGCCGTTACCAAATCAATCTGTTTGAGGATAACGAGGAACGCATCCGCCTTTACCAGGCCATGGATAATATCAATTTTAAATTTGGCGATAAAACTGTTTGCCGTGCAGCAGGTATGGAAATAGGGACGAGGAACTTTAACCCGTTTTTGAAAGATTGAGCCTTGCCGGATGTAGGGTATTTGTTGGATGTTTTTTAGATTTTTGGTATATTTGTATATAAACAAACCGGGCGATTATCTTAAAGGATAATTGCCCGGTTTGTTTTAAAATAAAAAGTCCTGAAAATTCATAGTAGTTAATTAATTATTTGATTATTAATGAATTAAGTATTATTAAACCAGCGTTGAAGGGTACTCAAAAGAGTTTTAAAGGGTACTGGTAAGGTGAATCACAGATGCACGAAAGGTGTGTCAACGGTGCATCAAAAGTACAGGAATTGCCTTCAGGGAATATTTAAAAAGTCTTCGTCCTCAGCGTCTCTTAAAAGAAGTTTTTAGCAGATTAATTTCGCGTGTTTGTGTTATGGTGCAGGTTTAATTTTTACCATTGGTCAAAGCTTTATAACCATTGGTCAAACTAATTTTACAGCGCTGGTTTCAGTTGCTTCTTTTGAGAAAAAAAGRAAAAAATGGAAACAACACAGCGCCAAACTTACCTCGACTGGTTAAGAATCTTATCGATACTGGGTGTATTATTTTTTCATTCGGCTATGCCTTACGTCGCCGAAGACACCTGGCATATAAAAAATGCCGAGACCAGCAATCTGATGATGGAATCAAATCATTTTTTGCACCTTTTTCGCATGCCGCTGCTCTTTTTTATTTCTGGTACCGTGAGTTACTACATGATGCAGCGGCGATCTACTCTTACCTTCATCGGTTTACGCTTCCGCAGGCTGTTTATTCCCCTTTTGGTGGGCATGTTTATCATTGTTCCGCCGCAGATATATATGGAGCGGCTGGCGCATGGATACAAAGGCAGTTTTTGGGACTTTTATCCAGGTGTGTTTAATTTTGTACCTTATCCTAAAGGTAGTTTTAGCTGGCATCACCTTTGGTTTATTGCCTATTTGTTTATTTACGATTTAATATTTGCCCCTGTATTTGCCTGGATGGTATCACCCAAAAGCGATGGATTTAAACAAAAACTCGCCGTATTAGCCGGAGGGAAATGGATTTACCTGTTAATGCTGCCCGGTATCATTTGGTTTACCTTATTGAGCTGGCAATTACCCGAAACAAATGACCTTATACATGATGGCTGCTATTTTGTTTACTGGCTGTTGTTTGTTTTAGCAGGTTTTATATGCATTGTACAGCCTAAACTAATGGATAGCCTGCAACGAAACCGCCGTTTTACTTTAACTATTGGTTTTTTGAGCCTCATGTTATGGGAATGCCTGAGGTGGAATGGAATTGAACCCCTGCACGCCCGCTGGCCATTTCAAAATATATTGTTTAGCTATGCTTTTACTGCTTTAAGGCCAATAATTGCTTGGGGATGGGTATTGGCGTTGGTTGGCTATGGCAAACAATACCTTAACCGCACCAATAAAGTGTTAAGCTATTTAAACCAGGCTGTGTATCCTTTTTATATCCTTCACCAAACTGTGATAGTGCTGCTGGTTTATTACATTGTGCAGGTACCAAATGAAAGCATCCTGTCGAAATATATTTATACTGTTGGGATCACCTTTTTTATAACTATGCTTATTTATCATTTACTGGTGCGTCCATATGCCTTAACCCGCTTTTTATTTGGGATGAAACCAAAAGATAAACCGCAACGTGTAATGAACATGCATGCAGAAGAAATAAAAACTGTAGCTACACTATCTGCCTGAAATTTGTAATTTACTGATATGAAATTCTTTCGGAAATATATTTCCCCCGCGTTGTATGGCCTGCTGGTATATTTTACCGTAAGGCTGCTGCATGACACTGAACATGATGAAATGTTTTGGAAAAGAGACTGGGTTTTAAATGTCCTTGAAATGAGCTGCAGTGTATTGGTGGGCTATGCAAGCATATATATATTTGAGTGGCTCTTTCGGTTTTATGACAGGCGCTGGCCACTGCAATTTAATTATCGGGGAGTAGTAAGAGAATTAATTATACTGGTGTTTGCTAACCTGGTTTTGGTGAACCTGATATTTACTCCAATGGCTGCATTGACTGACGACGGCCTATCCTGGGGTGATCTGGCAGACCTCACCATGATACCAACCTTATATGCCATTATTTATTATGGCATAGCCCGTAGCAGCACATGGTTAAAGGCCTACATTGCCAACAAGGTACAACTGGAAAAGCTGACTACCGATCAGTTAGAAACCGAACTTAAGTTTTTGAAAGCCCAATATCATCCTCACTTTTTGTTTAATGCATTAAACACCATTTATTTCCAGATGGATGAAGATGTACCGGCAGCTAAAAAGAGTACCGAATTGCTTTMCAGTTTGCTCAGGTATCAGCTTTATGATCAGCAACAGCAGGTATCCATAAGCCAGGAATTGGAATACCTGCGAAATTATATTGAGTTTCAAAAAATAAGGGCAAGCAATAAACTGTGCTTAAATGTTTGTTTTGATACGAAGCTGACCGAACAGCCTGTTTACCCACTGCTTTTATTACCATTGGTTGAGAATGCGTTTAAATACGTTGGCGGAAAATATGAAATTAATATCATTGCAAAGAGCATCGATGGAATGATCGTTTTTTCGGTTACTAATGATGTGCCTGAGAAAATGGAAATTAAATATAACTATAGTGGTATAGGGTTAGAGAATTTGAAAAGACGCTTACAATTGCTTTATCCGGATATACATAAGCTGGTTGTTAACCGCCACGAAAATAGGTTTATAGCAGAACTTGAATTGAAATTTTAGGAGATGGGTTTAATAACTTGTATAATAACCGATGATGAACCTTTTGCAAGAAAAGGCCTGCAGGGGTATGTAGAGAAAGCCGGGTTCTTTAATCTAAAGGCGCAGTGTGAAGATGCAATGGAATTAAGTGATATACTGAAACAACAACCTGTTGATTTGTTATTCCTGGATATCCAAATGCCGCATTTAACAGGTGTCGATTTTATAAAATCATTGCAAAATCCTCCTAAAGTGATATTTACTACTGCTTTTAAGGAGTATGCAACAGATGGTTTTGATTTGGATGTGTTGGATTACCTGCTTAAACCGATCTCTTTTGAGCGCTTTATGAAGGCCGCCTTTAAGGCTAAGGATTATTTTGGCCAGAAGAGCAATGGGAGTGAGGCCAGCTATTTATTTGTAAAAAGTGAAGGCAAGCTGGAAAAGGTTGTTTATGATGAGGTGCTTTTTGTACAGGGTATGGAAAATTATGTGGTGATACAAACTATCAATAAAAAGATAATCACCCACAGCACTTTAAAAGCCTTTGCCGATAAGTTGCCGCTGTGTAAGTTTCTGCAAATCCATAAATCTTACATTGTTGCTTATAATAAAGTTAATTCTATTGAGGGGAATATGTTAGCTGTAGGCCTGCACCAAATTCCAATTAGCAGGCAATTACGGGAACAGGTAATGCATCTGTTGATTAATCAGAATAAGTTATGATACCTTTTTACGTCAATTCCTTCTTCATTAACAGGTCGTTTTGCAAGTCATTTCCCAGTAAAAACTCATGGCTGCCAAATACCTTAAAGCCGTGATGTTCATAAAAACCAATAGCTTTATTATTGTGTTCCCAAACGCCAAGCCAGATATATTTAAAGTGATGATCAATTGCTGTTTGAATAGCGAAATTTAAAAGGTACTGGCCAATTTTTTTACCATGAAACTCACTTGAAACATAAATACGTTCCACCTCAAGGGCATCGGGATCTTTAAATTCAGATTGAGCTTCAGCAAAGTTTAATTTAAGATAACCAGCTATTGTGCCGTTAAATAGCGCAAAGTAAAATTGCGAGCCGGGGTTTTCAATTTCGGCCCTTGTGCGTTCCGTAGTAAATGCTTTGGCCGCATATGCGGCCATGTTGTCAGCATCATTGAGCGGAGCAAAAAAATAAAAGAATGTATCCTTGCTAATAGTCAGCAAAGTGTCAACATCAGCTGTAGTTACTTTTTGAAGGGTAATAGGATTGTCCGTCATTTTAAAATGAAAATTTCGGTGCAATAATAACTAATCAAATTGTTCTTTCAGCCTTACCAGACGATCGATCATCAGGTTAAGCTTCTCTTCCTCGTTCTTAAACATTCTTGGCTTTAAATAAAATGTGGTAAACAAAAACCAAATAATGATTGATGTATAAGTTACTATTTTAAATACCAGGGAGGAGTTTTCAAGCACTTCAATAAAGTAAAGCGCAAGCCCGGCACTTATCATCAATATATAAATGTAATAAAACCAGCCAATAACTTTCGATCTGGTTTTTTGGTATTCTTTCAAGCTTTCAAGGTACTCAGATGGGTTTATCGTAGCATCGCGCTTGCTGAGGATATGATAATGCCTTACTGTGAGCGACAGGTACATGAGCATGGTAATCAATACCAGCAATATACCCGCCGTAGTAACGCCCGACTTGAATGCCAGGAAAAATGTAACGATGGCCGCAAATATGGTGATAGCCACCATGGCCACTATAGTCCAGTACAACTTATTAGTTATGCTGCGAATCCCCTTCTTTACCTGCTTCAGCACCTCATCCACTGAAAGCTGATCTTGTTTTGGCTGTCCCTGCCAAACCGACATCAAATGATCAAAGTCTTTCATACTGGTTATATAATTCTGTTAATTTTTGTTTTATACGATAAATCTTCACCCTCAGGTTTCCTTCCGATATGCCCGAAACTTCTGCGATTTCGGGGTAGGGTACTTCGTCGAGTACCAATGTTATTATTATTCTTTCTGATTCTTCCAGTTTTGATATACACTTATATAACAATGCAACTTTTTCGTTTTTGTCTGATAGCTCCTCTCGTTTGGTTTCTGCTATCTGGGGGGTGAGCTCGTCTTTGGCCTGTCGCTTTTCCGATCGTAAATAAGTTAAACACGTATTTACAGCAATGCGGTAGATCCACGTGGAAATCATGGCCTGGTTACGGAATTTATCAAGATTTTGCCATACCTTTAAAAAGGTTTCCTGTAAAAGGTCGTTCGCGGCATCGTCATCGCCGGTATAACCATAGCACAAATGGAATATCTTTTTAGAATTAGCTTCATATATTTGCTTGAACGCTGCTTCTTTGTTGGCCACAATTAATAGATTTTTATAGTTTAGATTGCCGATGGCTAAATATGTTACAACAAGTAATCATTCTTTTTAAACCATGTGAGCTTTTTTTCAGCATCGGTTATTAAATTATTATAATTCTCAGCGTAATCAAATTGGAGGTCTTCATGCAACTTGTTTATCAGATTCTTTATTTTCTCAACCTGTCTTGTCAAAATTAACCGGATAGGTTTGTAGGATGTTCGCCTGTCGGCATATTCCAGGTAATTGCTGCAAAAATTCAGCAAAAGCTCTATCTCCACTCCCTTTGATCCTGTGAATTTAGTGTATTTACTAAGTAATCTTAAAATTTTACGCATGCCCTTAGCCGCATGGTAGCTTAAAGCCGGCAGTTGACTAAACATAAACCCGGCTTCGGCTTTTACTTTTTCAATAAAAGCTGCCTCATCATAGGCTTCAAATAACAGGTAAGCTAATAATTCTTTGTTTTCTTTTTTATAACGTGCCAAACGGAGCAATAACTCGGTTAACTGTTCAGGGGGCAGGTGCTGAATCTCTTTCTTTATATGCTGTAATCCGTAGGTAGTAACCGTCATGCTGTGTTAAAGTTGGGCAAAATACTAATTAGAATCAAGATATTTAGCATCAGGAACCAAGACAGACACGCCTGTTGGAAACAAATGGATAAGAAAAGCTTATATTGATTCTGGTCTCTTGATTCCTGGCTCTTAACAGAGTTAAAAATTTGTACTTTTACAGCCTTAATAAAATCGATGAACAAAAAAAGTAAACTAACGCTCTACATTTTTGTAGCCCTTATTTTGGGTGTAATAATGGGATATATTTACAATACTAATGTAATTAATACCATAAATGCCAACATCAGCACCTCCGAGGCTGCTATAAAAAACATCGATAAAAGCCTGCTTGCATCTACGGATACAACAACCGAAGTTTTTAAAAATCTAAAACTGCAACGCAAAGCTGAAGTAAAAAAACAGCAGGACAACAGCACATTGCGCGAAGATAAGCTAGAGGTCTTTAATGTTTTAAGCAAGATATTCCTCAACCTTATAAAAATGATAGTAGCTCCCTTGGTGTTTACAACGCTGGTTGTTGGTGTTGCCAAGGTGGGGGATATTAAGGCAGTTGGCAGGATTGGCGGCAAAACCATGCTTTGGTTTATTAGCGCCACATTGATTTCGTTATTATTAGGAATGTTGCTGGTTAATTTGTTTGAGCCTGGTAAAACCATGCACCTGCCATTGCCCGATAGTCATTTAAGTACCGGGATTAAAAAATCTGCTTTATCATTTACGGAGTTTATTGGGCACGTATTCCCTTCGAGTTTTATAAAATCGATGGCTGATAACGAGATATTGCAGATTGTAGTATTCTCTATGTTTTTTGGTATAGCCACGGCCGCGATAGGAGAGCAGGGTAAAATAGTTATTAAAGCTATGGATGCCATTGCTCATGTAATATTAAAAATTACTGGGTATGTAATGAAACTGGCACCGGTTGCGGTATTCGGTGCTATTACAGCTGTAATTGCTAAACAAGGGCTTGGTGTTTTATCTACTTATGGTATTTTTATAGGGGAATTTTACTTTTCGCTGGTATTGCTGTGGCTGATCATTATACTGGCTGGTTTTATTGTATTGCGCAAACCGGTATTCAGACTTATCAATAACATCAAGGATGCTATGCTGATTGCTTTCAGCACATCAACCAGCGAGGCGGCGTATCCGAAGGTTTTATTGGAACTTGAACGTTTTGGGTGCAGTAATAAGATTGTAAGTTTTGTTTTGCCACTGGGCTATTCGTTTAATTTGGATGGAAGCATGATGTACATGACCTTTGCATCGTTGTTTTTGGCGCAGTCTTATGACATTCATTTGTCGTTCGGTCACCAGCTATCTATGTTGTTGGTGCTTATGCTTACCAGTAAGGGAGTTGCAGGTGTGCCGCGTGCTTCGTTGGTTGTTATTGCGGGGACGCTATCTATGTTTAATATCCCCGAAGCTGGCTTGTTTTTACTTATAGGGATTGATCCAATATTGGATATGGGCAGATCGGCTACGAATGTTTTGGGCAACGCAATGGCTACGGCTGTTGTTAGCAAGTGGGAGGGGGAATTGGAATAATTCCAGGAGCTATTATAAAAGCGTCATTGGTACGAAGCAATCCCCGGTTAACAAAGCAACTCTGGATCGTATAGAAATTGCTTAGTGCTTCGCAATGACGGTTAGAAGAAAATTATCAATAATTAAAACATAATTCATTAATTAAAAATGTCAAGTCGTACCAAAAAAATATTTCTAATCTTTACTATTGTTGTTCCGTTTCTGCTTTACTGTTTTTACTACTATGGCATGATGATAAAAAACGCGCCATACAGGTATGCCGATTTTCAATCAATATCTATTCAATATGGTGAGAAAGACAGCCTGATAAATAAATTTAATTCAAGTACCGGTGATTATCAATACCTAAATAAAAGAGATTCGTTGGTAAAAGTGCAAATCAGGCTCACCGATAATGATCTGCTATACCTGCACCATAAAGCAGCCGACCTGGGTTTCTGGGATTTTCCGGCAAATGAAAAAGGAGATACTACTTCAGCCGATAAGCCAATACGTTACATCATTGAATTTAAATATAAAACCAAAACCAAGAAGGTGATCTTTGATTCGAATTTTGCCGGTGACCCTAAATTAATTGACGCCAACAAACAGCTGATCAAAGAAATAGACCAAAGCTTAACAACAGCCGAAAGAAGGCTGAAAAAATAAAATGTAGGTATGTTGTTTATTAAAATATCAATCCCTATATTTGCACCTCGAATTTTAAAACAATAATTAACAAACATGTACGCAATAGTAAGTATAGCCGGACAGCAATTTAAGGTTGCAAAAGACCAGCAGATCTTTGTACACAGATTACAAGGTGACGAGGGCGCTAGTATTGAATTTGACAGTGTATTGTTAGCAGAAAACGAAGGTTCATTCAAATTAGGTTCTGATTTGAAAGGTGCTAAAGTATCAGCTAAGATCGTGTCTCATTTAAAAGGTGATAAAGTGATCATTTTCAAAAAGAAAAGAAGAAAAGGTTACAAAAAGAAAAACGGTCACCGTCAACAATTTACCAAGATCGAGATCACTGGTATTACATTATAATTTAAAGTTTAACGGGAGTTGTTCTTCAATTCCATAAAAGATATTAAGAAATGGCACACAAAAAAGGGGCCGGTAGTTCCAGAAACGGCCGCGAGTCGCATAGCAAACGTTTAGGTATCAAAATTTTCGGTGGTCAGCCAGCAATTGCAGGTAACATCATCGTTCGTCAACGTGGTACTAAACACAATCCGGGCGTTAACGTAGGTATCGGCAGAGATCATACATTATTCGCTTTAGCCGAAGGTATCGTAATTTTCAAAAAGAAAGCTGACAACCGTTCATACGTTTCAGTTGTTCCTTTTGCAGAAGAGGTTGCTGAAGTAGTAGCAGCACCTGCTCCAAAGGCGGTAGCCGTTGAAGCAGCTCCTGTTGTAGAAGTTGTAGCAGAAGAAGCACCAAAAGCTAAGAAAGCGGCCGCTAAAAAAGCAGACACTGAAGCAGCTGAGTAATTGGCTGATACTTTATAAATATTTAAAAGCCCCGGTCAATTTGATCGGGGCTTTTTTAATGCTTATAAATCTCCATTTGGCATCAGGTCACGCATAACTTCTGTAAAAAGGTAAACCGAATCTGTTTGTGTTTTAGGCTTACCTATCTTTTGGGCTTTAACGCAGGATGAGAATATTATGATCAATGATGGCAATATTATTTTTTTCCTCCTTGCTGGTGTTATTCAATGATCAGCTTTTTTAAGTAATAGGTATCCGGGTCAATAATTGGCATGCTTTTGCTTACCAGTGTTACTCCTGTTTTATCAAGCGTATAACGTTTGGTAATACCATCGGTGGTTATGTCTATAGGTAACGGCATATCAATATTTAAAAGCTGGACGAGATACTTATCTCCACGTTGTGCTTTTACATGCACTTCCAATTTATTGATAGAATAGATGTATAAATCAAACAATGGTTTCAGATCAATACCTGCGGCTTTACTAAAGTATTCCTGCACGTCGGCAGTAGTAACCAGGTTACTGTAAGTGTATTTAGGATCGGTTACGAAACCTTTCAGGGTAGGGAAGAAGACGGCATCGCCCAGGATATATCTCAGCGTGTGCATAAAAAAGGCCCCTTTACCGTATATGTCGCCGTTGTAAGCAGCTTCTTCGTCTATATCCTTTCCAATAACTAATGGGATCTTGTTGCCAAATGATAATGCAGCCTGCTGAAAGTGTTTTATGTAGGCTTGGTCGCCTTCCAGTTCCCTTATTGGCATGGCATCGCCAAAGGTGCAGATCCCCTCGTGGATCCAGTAATCGGCCCAATCTTTGGCCGTTACCTTGTTGCCCCACCATTCGTGCCCAAATTCATGGTGCATCAGCCAATCAAAATCCTGTCCTCCTAATTTTGAATACCTGAACTTATTGCCATAGGCATTCATGGTTTGATGCTCCATGCCTAAATGCGGCGTTTCAACTATGCCTATTTTTTCCTTAACCCATGGATACTCCCCAAAATATTTCTCCTGGATGTGAATTGTGTGTTCAAAGATATCCAGGTGACGATTGGCCTTTGACGCATCCTCATTTAATACATAAAACTGGATGGGTACTATATGCCCACCAATGGTTTTATATGGTCTGCTTACTACTTTATAATCGCCGGCATTAAATAATATGCTGTAGTTATTGATGCTGTAATTGGTTTTCCAATGGTAAGTGGCTGTATTATTTTGCTTTGTGACTTTTTGTAATAAACCCGGACCTGCTACTACCAGGTCTTTGGGAACTGTAATTATCATATCCACACCTTCATTTGGCTCGTCGGAAGGGTGATCTTTACAAGGAAAGTACAGTTTCCCACCGGTACCCTCAGCGGTGATAGCCATCCACTGATGCCCGGTTGAGTCATTCGACCAGATAAAGCCATCATCCCAGGGCGGGCGACGGGCCACATGCGGCTTACCGCCGTAAATCACTTTTATATTTGCCTTACCGGAGGGTAATTTTTTTGTTGTGTTTATGGTGATGAGGTTGTTTTGATAAGTATACACCTCCTTTTTTCCGTTGACTAACACATTGCTAATCTGTAAGGAATCCAGCAGATCAAAAAGCAATACATGAGTTGGTTGCGCCATGATCACATCAATGGTAATATAACCATCAATGGTTTTTTGAACGGGATTAACATTAAGGGCGATGGTATAATGCCGCACATCCATAATGGCCTGCTCTGGTTTTAATTTACCGCCGGAAGTTAAGGTTTGGGCATTTGTAATAACGAAAGCAGTTACTCCAATTATAATTAATGGTATTCTCTTCATACCCTAAATATAATCAATACTCCCTCACCAGCAAACTATCGGCAAACTGCCTAAGGTATTGGCGGCGGTCTTCGGATAGGTTGATTTTATCAAGTGCGTCAAAAGCTTTCTCTGCATAGGTTTGCATGGCATACTCAGCATATTGTCTTATATCTAATTGATCGTAAATTGCTGTCACAGCTATTACTTTTTCGGCAGAATCAAATTGTTCCACGTTTAACCAACTGTTCAGATTATCAGCCTGTTCATCCTGAGCGAGTTCAATTGCTTTTATCAGCAGGTACGTTTTTTTGTTGGATAGAATATCCCCGCCAACCTGTTTGCCAAATTTTTCGGGATCGCCATAAACATCCAGGATATCATCCTGTAACTGGAATGCAATACCAAGATTAACGCCGAAGTTGTAAAGCAGCTGCGCATCATTTAAAGCAGCCCCCCCAATAATAGCACCTATCTTTAATGTACCACCCAATAACACAGCTGTTTTAAGCCTTATCATATCCAGGTATTCGTCAATAAGCACATTGTTGCGCTGCTCAAAGCTCATGTCAATCTGCTGGCCTTCACATACGCCTGTTGCTGTTTCATTAAAAACATCCATTACCCGGCGTAAAATGACATCATCAACCTTCATCATCAGCTTGTTGGCCTCCACCATCATGGCATCGCCCGATAGAATGGCCACATTGGCATTCCATTTTTCGTGAACAGTTTTTTTACCCCGGCGAAGCGGGGCTTTATCCATAATATCATCGTGCATTAATGTGAAGTTATGGAACACTTCTATCGCCAAAGCCGGTTCAATGGCTTTATCAACATCACCTCCAAAAAGGTCACAAGCCATCAGGAGTAGGCTGGGTCGAAGGCGTTTGCCTCCAAGGGCAAGTATATAACTTATTGGTTCATAGAGTTCGGCAGGAGAATCGGGAAATTTTAGCGTATCTACAGCTTTACTAATCAATACCTGCAGGTCTGTAAGTTGTTTCATTTGTTTGTTGTGTAGTTGATCCGGCTGATTAAGTGGATGCTAACCATTCACGTAATCTAACTTAATCAACTTAGTCCTGTACTAACGAAAAATCAATTTGTTTTTTGGTAAGATCAACATTTTTAACCTTGATCCTTACTTCATCGCCCAATTGGTAAATTTTCTTTTTACGCTGACCAATGATACAATAATTTTTCTCGTCCAAAGTATAAAAATCATCAGAGATATCACGCAAACGGATCATGCCTTCACATTTATTTTCAATGATTTCCACATACATACCCCATTCGGTAACGCCGGAGATAATGCCGGTAAACATGTTTCCAACCTGATCGCGGAGGTATTCAGCTTGTTTGTATTTAACCGATGAACGTTCGGCATCAGCTGCTTTTTTCTCCATTTGCGAACTATGGCCGCACAATTTTTCGTAGTGCTCGGCATTGGCAGATTGCCCGCCATTTAAATAATGGAACAACAAACGATGAACCATAACATCCGGGTATCGGCGGATAGGAGAGGTGAAGTGTGTATAATGATCAAACGCCAGGCCGTAATGATTACTGGTTTTTGTTGTGTAAATAGCCTTTGCCATTGAACGGATAGCCAAATGGGTAAGTACATTCTGCTCTTTTTTACCTTCCACATCCTCCATCAGGAAATTAAGAGATTTGGCCGTTTCCTTATCCGATTTGGTATTTATCTTATATCCAAACCTTGCTGCAAACTGTGCAAAGTTTGCCAAAGCCTCTGGTTTAGGCGAATCGTGTGTGCGGTAAACAAAGGTATATTTATGCTTTCCTTTGCCCATTTTACTCACGTACTCGGCCACCTTTCGGTTAGCCAGTAACATAAAATCTTCAATAAGTTTATGGGCATCCTTGCGTTCTTTTACATAAACACCGGTGGGTTTGCCCGTTTTATCAAGTTTGAATTTAACCTCGGTAGTTTCAAAGCTGATGGCGCCATTTCTAAATTTACGATCGCGCAGTTTGTACGCCAATGCATTTAGTTTTAGTATTTCATTTTTAAAATCACCTTCTTCGCTTTCAATAACTTCTTGAACTTCTTCGTAAGTAAAACGCCTATCCGAGTAGATGATGGTTTTACCATACCATTCGTTAATAATATAGGCATTCTCATCCAACTCAAACACTGCCGAAAAGCAGAGTTTTTCTTCTTTGGGACGCAGGGAACACAGGCCATTTGATAAACGCTCCGGCAACATCGGTATTACTCTATCTACAAGGTAAACCGATGTAGCACGTTCCAATGCTTCTTTATCCAAAGCAGAATCGGGTATGATATAGTGCGAGACATCAGCGATATGAACGCCTACTTCATAGTTGCCATTATCAAGTATTTTGTAAGATAAAGCATCGTCAAAGTCTTTAGCATCAAAAGGATCTATGGTGAAGGTTGTAATGTCCCTGAAATCCCTCCTTCTTGCAATTTCTTCTTTGGTAATAACATCAGGTATTTTTTCCGATTCGTGCTCAACCTCTGCCAGGAATGAAAGGGGAAAGCCGTATTCGGCAAGGATGGCATTCATTTCGGTATCATTATCACCCTGAACTCCCAAAATGTGTTTAATCCGCCCTATAGGATTTTTTGCTTCGGCCGGCCAATCGGTTATCTCTGCAACAGCTTTTATTCCATTTTTAGCTCCGTTGAGTTCACTCATCGGGATAAAAATATCATGCATCATTTTGCGGTCGTCCGGGATAAAAAAAGCAAAGCGTTCTGATAGCTTTACAATTCCTGTAAATTCCATTTTAGCACGCTGCAGTATTTCTATGATTTCACCCTCTTTGCGCTTTCCCTTGCTTATGGCGTACACATAAACCTTAACCCTATCTCCATGCAGGGCATTACGTAGTTTGCGTGGTGCAACAAAAATGTCACTTTCAAATTCATCATCGGTAATAATAAAAGCCGATCCGTCGTTGGTGAGATCAACCCGACCTTCAATAAACGTTTTTAATTCAAGTAGCTGAAATTTACCAGGTGAAACTTCTTTGAGTGTTGATTTTTGGACCTCATCCTTTAAAATATCAAATATGATCTCGCGGGATTCGGGATCGCGAACGTTTAATTTAGCAGAAACCTGTTTATAGTTTAGTGGCGTATTGCCGTTTTGTTCAAATATATCAAGTACCATTTGTGTAAGTACCTGAACGATAGAAGAGTTGCTTTTCTTTTTAGACATACAAAAGTATTTGACCAAAGATACGGAATTTAGATGTTAAGAGATTGGGGATAAAGGTCGCAAGATATAGGTGAGGTGTCATTCAACCATAGTTAGATTTGTTCATGCCCGAGAGAGATTCTGTGTTAATTATCAAATAATTTTTAATTTTGTTTTATTAAGGCGGCTTTATGCCAGCCTGTTTAGGGCAGTTCATCGTTGATGGCTGCCCTAACCCATTTATGTGGCCTGAGCATTTTGAACAGATTGATGT
>NZ_JBFUKX010000065.1:0-26469 GCF_056400605.1 Mucilaginibacter sp. P5_A4
CTGTAGCGGTGCAAAGAAAGTTACTGGAAATGGCCTATACAATATACAAAACTAAGAAACCATACCAGGCGGAATACTTACAAAATCAACAACAGGAGAAACAAGAATTACAAGAAGCGTGTATAAATAATTAGAGCAACCCCTAAGGGCTGCCCTAAACAGGCTAACATAAAAGCCGCCTTAAAAATCAAATATAAAATAAATCATAAGGATTACTTGCATATCAACACAGAATCTCGCAATGACGGTCTGTTTTTTTATTTTTAGACAGCCTCTGAGAAACAGAGGGGTGGTTTTCTATCAAAAGCGACAAGTAGTGATGTGTTAAAATTTAAAGTTGTATGGAAAACAGTATAGTGCGTAGCCGCACATATAACGTGCTAAGAAAATAGGGTTAATGGCAATTGTGAAAACACCAGCGTGCCCGAAGAGAGACTCGAACTCTCCGGAGCTGGTTATCGACTCCTCTGATACATTTTTTTGTACCTCAATTTAATTCATCACGGCAGTACAACTATTTTTCCACCTGCGGTATTACTTTCCATAAGCATGTGTGCTGCCACAATTTCATCAAGTGTAAACGTACGGCCGATGTTCAGTTTTATGAGCCCGGTTTCAATATCCCGGATAAATTGTTGAAAATGTTGTCTGCCGACCCTAATTTGACCGCTATCATAAACGGTGAGATTGACGGTAGCGGGAATGTATTCCATCGGCGCGAAATCGGTAATAGACCACTGTTCGGATAACATACCGGTCATGCAAACGGTGCCTCCCGGTTCAGCGCACGCAAGCGAATCTTTCAATGTGGAAGTACCAACCAGTTCCAGCACTTTATTTACACCTGCGGGAAAGTGCTGTTTTAGCTTAACAGCTAAACTTCCATCGTCGATCAGAACGTGATCGGCGCCATTCTGCAACAGGAGTTGTTCCTTTTGATGATTCCTGGTAGTAGCAATAACCCTGAGTCCACTTATTTTAGCAAGCTGTGTGGCCAGCATTCCGATAGAAGAAGTGCCGCCCCTGATGAGCAGGGTTTCATCTTTTTGGATCTTCAGCGCAAGATGGAGCGAACCATACACCGTTTGAAACATTTCGGGTATAGCCCCAAGCTGTTCCCACGATAACCGACTCTCAAAAGGATAAAGAATAGCCCTGGGCAGTACCGCATACTCTGCATAGCTGCCGTCAAAATCCCGTCCCATGCCTCCCATAAAGGCGGCTACCTTTTGCCCTGTTTTCAATTCTCCGCCGGGGTCAGTTTCAACTTCGCCCACGCATTCAATACCAAGTACCCTCGGAAAGATCACTCCCGGTGACAGGCCCTTGCGGGTCATCAGTTCTGACCTGTTCAGCCCGAACGCTTTTATCTTAACCAATACCTCGCCATCTCCCGGATTGGGCAATGGCCTTTCCCGGATAACAAAATTTCCGGGACCGCCCGCACTTAATAATACTGCTGCTTTCATATGCTACTACCTGGGTGTTGTTTAAAATATGGTCTCAATAAATCAGCCTCTTTCAATCAGTTCGCCGGTACTGCGCCAATTTGCTGCAGTAAATCAAGAAGATCTGGCTGACCAAATTCTTCAATTATCTGGCTGCCCGAAAAACGGTAAAAATTGATAGCCCCTACTTCAATTGATTTCCCGGAGGGGGGTACACCAAAAAAAGTGCCCTGATGTGTTCCGCGCATTGTATAACGAGCCGCCACCTGGTCGTTTTCGGCTATCATGTCGTCCAGTGTCCATTGGATATCCGGGAAGCCCGAGCGCATCATATGTATAATCTCTAAGTAGCCTGCGGGGCCGCGCATAGGGTCAGGTCGTCCCGGCACGTAAAATATGGCATCCGGGGAAATCAGTTCATCTGCCAATGCTTCATTGGCGGTATTGATGAACTCCACAAAACGGTGCATAATGGCTTTATTATTTTCGGTTACCATGTTGGTTATATGTTTTAATTGAACTATCTGTTAAATCAGGACAAAGGTGACCATTCGGGGCCTGGCCAACCAATAAACAACTTTAAGAAATACCCTTAAGATAGTTTAAGGGTTAGCCTTTATGGGCAAGGCTTTTGCGGATTGTGCTTAGAAATTCAGGAGTAATGCCCAGGTAAGAGGCGATCTGCGTATTGGGCAGGCGGTTACTGAGGTTGGGATACTGTTTTAGGAAAAATTCGTATCGTTCTTCCGCTGTCGAGCTTATGTTTTGAAGTACCCTGTTTTGTAACTCAATGTATTTTTTTTCTATAATGATCCGAAAATTGCGGTCGAATTTGTGATAGTTGATATACAAATTTAAAAGATCATCATGCTTAATCTGCAACACAATAGTTGGTTCGATAGCTTCTATGTATAGCTGACTTGGTTTTTCAGAATAGAAGCTACTCAAATCAATAATCCAGTCATTTTCTGCCGAAAACTCAATATTATGTTCTTTACCGTTTTTGTCTACAGCATACATTTTCAGGCAGCCCGAAACAACAAATGTAAAGTGACTGCACACATCGCCCTGCTGCAAAATGAATTGACGACGTTTAACCTTACGTTCGGTGAAACGCGACATCAATTCATCACATTCCTTACTATTAAGCGGAAAGTAGTTACTAAAATATTTTATCAAACTTGCTATTGATGCATCTTTAGTGGTTAACATTTATGAAAGATAAGTACAATAGCATAAAATTTTATCAAAATATAACATGTTTATGTGTCATAGCGGACAAAGGTAAGCGGCATGTGCACCAGGGGTAAAAACCAGGCAACAATGAGCGGTGATTATCGCGCCAGCTATCAGTGTTGGGTAAGTGCCAACGGCCGCCTTTTATGAATTACGCTTGCATTGCATTTGTTAACAAAAAGATAACATAGGACCCTGTATCACATCTGTTTATGCCGTCGTAACAAGTATAAATATCACACAACAATGAAAAATAAATACCATCTGCTGTTATTCGGCCTGCTCACCGGGATGACGCTGTTTTTATCCTGCACTAAAAAAAACGATGTGCGAAACGAGCTAAAAATTGATGATAAAAATTTAACCTCCTGCGGATCCGGTGCCGGCTGCGAATACCTGTTTACGGAACAAGCGGACTTAAATGCCGACAACAGTTTTAAGCCAGGCCCCTATCGTTTATTCTGGTTTAAAGAACAATCTTCCGGTTTCTCAACGTCTATCTACATAAAGGCTCCGATGCAGGGAAATAGCTTTAAACTGACCAAGGCAGACCTGTTGGCTGGCCGGGTAATTTTCAACCAGTCGTGCCCGGCTTGTAACCTGGTTCTTTTTAAACTGGCAGACGGTTATGTAAAAGGGGTAAACACTACGCCGGAAAAACGGGCAGACCAGGCACGATGGCTGCTTGAAGGTAAAGTGATATTACAAGGCGCGTCGGATCCATCTTTCAAGGATACGGTTTTTGTAAAGCAATACTTCAGTCCTAATTTTGTCTTTGATTAGGTGTCCTTTTCGGGCAGCCAACTTCATTGCTTCGTTCCTACCCATAACGTGTTTTCAAAAAAAACTTTTTGTCATCCTGAACGGAGTGAAGGATCTACTCTCCGCCATACTTCTTCGCCCTATACAGTCTACGAATAGATCCTTCGTTCCTACCCATGACAAGTTGTAGAATCCCAGACTTACGAAGTTTTTAAAACTTCGTAAGTCTTTCGCCGATTGTCATTTCTCCCTTCAGAGTCGCGAAATTTTACCACTCGCAATGGCGGCGGGAAGAGGGGACTGAAACAAAAAACTCCCCAAAACAAAAAAGCCACCTGCTTAGCAGATAGCTCCTGTAATATATGATGGACTTTTGCAAAAGTCTGGTACTTACATGCCAATTGCGTTGCTGCCCATACCGGCAGTAAAAATGGCTTTGTTTTCAACTAAGTGACTTACAGCAAAGTTGTTGCTTATAACGTTCGACTGGATTGCCCTGTTAAGGTTTAATTCTTCGGTAGCACCTTTTAATTCGGCTATTGCATGATCTTTTACGGTTACGGTGGTACTAAAAGCATCTAAGTTTAAGCTGGCTACGGCATTGTTGTGCAAATCGATGTTAAATTCAATTTTTGATAGTTTACCGAATGATTTTACGGAGGAGTTATCAAATACCGAAACGGAACGCAAGTTGGCAGCGCTTACCCAAACTACCAGTTTTTCGTTGGTGTATGAGGCAATGCTTAGTACGCCATTTTTGGTTTGAACCAAGGCGCGTTCGGCGTAGTATTTATTGTAAACTTTTACCTGGTCTTGAGTTGCATCAGAGATGTATAGCTCCACATTGCCGTGAACTTCTATTTTATTGATGGTGCTGATATCATTTAATACGGTGAAGGCATCAATTGTTAATGAGTTGGCATAGGTTGATTTTGTTAATCCTAACACAACAATAAACATTGTGATTACGGATAAAATTTTGGTTTTCATTGTTTTATTTTTTAATTGTGAGTTAATTAATTGTATTGCTTATCTATGAATACAACCAAAAAACGGGGCCAATTTTAACCCGATATTGTCGCCCTGTGGGGTTATCTACTGGTGTCCTGTTTTCTACTGCAAAGGTGTGGTTTCTTTGGGTTAAATTATTCATCTTAGTGTAATTATTACACTAAGTTTTTTTGATGCATTTTTTAGCAGGTGGTATGATGTTAATATATCTTGATTTAAATTAATATAACTCGATATAGCTTGACTTTAAGGATTTATTTAATTGCTTAACCTGAATATTTACCATTCATTTTATTTTACGACTGTGTAAAATGGCACGATGTAGGCAATGGTTTTTGGTCTGTTAGTGGTGCTTTTACCATCCGTAAGGCCGGCGCAGTACGCATAAAGCCCGGCCTGGCGGTGGCGGCAATATGCCTTGATTAAGTTTTCATTTTATTAGGTTTTAGGTATAAAAGTGTCAATTTGTAAAAACGATAAGTTGTTGATAGTCAGTATATATAGTGTTCCATGTCGTGTTTTGACAAAATATAAAGTGTTGATAATCAATGCTAAGGCGTTCCATGCCGTTCCGGGTGTACCAGGCGTTCCGGTGGAACGGTTTTGGGGATATCCTGGCATATTACTTCATTTAGCCGAAGCGAAAGATCTTGATTTTTGGGATTAAATGCGGATATTCGGATAGATACGAATAAATAGCATGACTATGAATAGCGGGTATAAACTTAACCTGGAATGGATTCCCCTGGCGTATAGAAGCACGGGCGATACAAAAGGAAAGGACGATAAGATCCACGTTCGGGCAGATGCCAGGCAGGAGGCAGAACCTGCCAAAACGGGAATAAAGGGGATCTATAAGCGGGGTGCAAAAAAGCTTAATCACTAATACTGTAGTAAAGGTCGGTCGATTAGAAATTCCGGATTCCTTTTTGGAAGCCGCGGTGCTTATATTTGCATTACCGATGCCGAACCAACCCATACAGCTCATCCGTAAAATTATCCATATTGATATGGATGCATTCTACGCGTCTGTTGAGCAGCGGGACTTCCCGGAATACCGGGGCAAACCTTTGGTGGTTGGTGGCCTGCCGCAGGGCCGTGGTGGTGTTGTTGCAACAGCCAGTTACGAGGCACGTAAGTTTGGCATTCGCTCTGCTATGTCATCAAAAAGGGCCTTGCAGCTGTGCCCCGACGCCTTGTTTGTAAGGCCGCGCTTTGCGGCTTACAAGGAAGTATCGCAGCACATCAGGGAGATCTTCAGCCGGTATACCGACCTCATAGAACCGCTTTCTTTAGATGAGGCTTACCTTGATGTAACCAACGATAAACTCAACATAGGCTCGGCCATTGACATTGCCAGGCAGATAAAGCAAGCCATTAAAGACGAGTTGAACCTCACGGCATCCGCAGGGGTATCTATCAATAAATTTGTAGCCAAAATAGCATCGGATATCAACAAGCCTGATGGTTTGAAGTTTATCGGTCCATCAAATATTGAGGCCTTTATGGAGGCTTTGCCGGTTGAAAAGTTTTTTGGCGTAGGGAAGGTAACAGCCCAAAAAATGAAGCAAATGGGCCTGCACACCGGCGCCGATCTCAAGAAACTCAGCGAGGAGGAAATGACCAGGCACTTTGGCAAGCCCGGCCGGTTTTACTACCAGATAGTGCGTGGCATAGATAACCGCGAAGTGCAGCCCCATCGCGAAACCAAATCATTAGGTGCCGAGGACACCTTTGCATATGATCTTACTACCCTGTCCGAAATGGAAATTGAGCTGGATAAAATAGCCCAAACGGTTCACAAACGCCTGGTTCAATATGAGCTGAAAGGCCGGACCCTTACCCTCAAAGTAAAGTACAGCGATTTCAGGCAGATCACCCGCAACCAATCGTTCGCCACTGCTTTTAACGACCTGGAAACCATCAGCCAAACGGCTAAACAACTCATAGCAGCCACCAATCCCGAGGACAGCCGCATCAGGCTATTGGGCATCTCATTATCCAACTTTGGTGATATTGTACCTAAACATAAACAGGAAAAAGAAGCCGGTCCGGGTGATCAGCTAACTTTGAAGTTATAGGAGGTGTAAACTTATGGTAAGGTCCCGGCTGGCTTTATCTTTTGATCCTAATCTCGCGGGCTTTACAAGCCTACCAGCTCCATCACCTTCAAAATAGCATCTACATATTCGCGGTCGTTTGCTAAACGCGGTACTTTGTTCTGGCCGCCCAGTTTGCCTTTTTCCTTCATCCAGTTAAAAAAGGTGCCTTCGGGGGCAAGGCGTACTATCGGCCGGCGCAGGGCCAGGTCTTTAAAACGCTTGGCATCATAATCGGAATTGATGCGGCGCAAGGTTTCATCCAGCAGGTCAACAAAGCGTTCAAACTCGGCAGGTTTCTTTTCAAACTCAATAATCCATTCGTGGGCGCCGCAGTCGTTGCCGTTAAAGTATACCGGGGCAGCAGTGTACTCGCGAATGATTGCGCCGGTTTGGCGGCACGCTTCTTCCAGTGCCTGCTCGGCATTGTCAATAATAACTTCTTCGCCAAACGCATTAATATAATGTTTGGTTCTGCCGGTAACCCGGATCCGGAAAGGTGCCAGCGACGAAAATTTAATGGTATCGCCAATCATGTACCTCCAGAGGCCCGCATTGGTGCTGATGATGAGCGCGTAATTTTTATCCAATTCCACTTCATCAAGCGTAAGCGTTTGAGGGTTTTCATCATGCAGGTTCTCCAACGGTAAAAACTCGTAAAAGATACCATAGTCAAGCATCAGCAACATATCGCCGGGCTCTTTGGTATCCTGGATGCCGAAGAAACCTTCGGATGCGTTGTAGTTTTCCAGGTAATACATATCATCGCTGGGGATCAGGTTTTTAAACTGCTCGCGATAGGGCGTAAAATTAACTGCGCCATGAAAATACATTTCCAGGTTGGGCCAAACCTCCAGCAGGTTCTTTTTACCGGTGATCTCGAGTACGCGTTTAAACAATACCAGGTTCCAGGTAGGCACGCCGCTGATGCTGGTTACATTCACATCTTTAGTGGCAATGGCCATCTTTTCAATCTTCTCTTCAAAATTTTCCAGTAAGGCTATATCCAGTTCGGGTGTGCGGTGAAATTCGGCCCAAAGGGGCAGGTTTTTCATGATCACAGCCGAGAGGTCGCCAAAAGAAGTATCGGCACTTAGCGGGCTCACCTGGTGACTGCCACCCAGGGTGAGGATTTTACCCGTAAACATGCGGGCATTTGGCTGATTATTAAAATAGATGGTAAGCAGGTCTTTGCCGCCTTTAAAGTGGCATTCTTCCAGCGCCTCCTCACTTACGGGGATAAACTTGCTCCTGTCGCTGGTGGTACCCGATGATTTGGCAAACCATCGGATCTCTGACGGCCAGAGTACGTTTTTTTCGCCTTTGAGCATCCGCTCGATGTAGGGCTTAAGCGTATCGTAGGTTTGGATAGGCACCCGTTCTTTAAACTGGGTAAGGTTATCAATACTTTTATAATGATACCTGCGGCCCCATTCCGTGCTTTCGGCCATCGATATCAGCTGCTCAAACCATTCCTCCTGTACTTCATTAGGGTATTTCATAAAAAGCTCTATCTGGTGGATACGCTTCTTCATAAACCATGTAAATACGGAGTTGAAAATTGTCATATAAGCTTATTGAGGAAATACTTTTCTTTTTAAAACAAAGTTTGCACCCAGGTATACCTTACGCACCATTTCGTTCTCGGCCAATATCTCGGGCACACCCGATTCCAGGATCTTACCTTCAAAAAGGAGGTAAGCGCGGTCTGTAATTGATAGGGTTTCCTGTACGTTGTGATCGGTAATGAGGATACCAATATTGCGGTGCCTCAGTTTTGCAACCATTGCCTGGATCTCTTCTACCGCAATAGGGTCAACCCCCGCAAAGGGTTCATCCAGCAGAATAAAGTTAGGCTCGGCAGCAAGGGCGCGGGCAATTTCGGTACGGCGGCGTTCACCTCCGGATAGCAGGTCGCCGCGGTTTTTACGAACTTTATGCAGGCTGAACTCATCTATCAGCTCCTCCAGTTTATCGCGTTGCCTGTCTTTAGGCATGGTACCCATTTCCAGTACCGCTTTTATATTATCCTCTACAGAAAGCTTACGGAAAACGGAAGCCTCCTGCGCCAGGTAACCAATACCCTTTTGCGCACGGCGATACATGGGATCGCCGGTAATATTTTTATTATCCAGGAAAATATCACCTTCATTGGGCTTTATTAAACCCACAATCATATAAAATGAGGTGGTTTTTCCCGCGCCGTTCGGCCCCAGCAAACCAACTATCTCACCCTGCGCCACTTCGAAGGATACGTCGTTAACAACGGTTCGCTGTTTGTATTTCTTTACTAAATTTTCTGCTCTTAGTATCATTCTCTTATTTTTCCGACCCGTCATTGCGAGGTACGAAGCAATCCCTTACTGTACTGGGCGGACAAGCAGATCGGGGATTGCTTCGTACCTCGCAATGACGGTTGTGTGTAGCTTACGCTTCTATCTTTATGCCTTTTATGTTCAACTGTATCGTCCGTCTCTCGCGCCAAACGTTTTCTTCAATGCTGTAGCAAATATCAAACGGAACGCCGTTTTTTAACTGGGACAGGTATTCACCGTGGTTAAAGGCAATGCAGTCAAACGCTGCCGAGCCTTCCTGCATTATGGCCATTTTTATATGCGCCGAACCTACCAGGCCCGCATTACCGCTAACATACACATTTTTACTTATGAAAACAGGCGCCATATTCTCGGGCCCGAAAGGTGCAAATTGGTTCAATATCCTGAAAAATTTCGGTTCTATCTGGCTTAAACGTAATTCGGCGTCAATTTGTATCTGCTGAATTAATTGTTCGGGCAATATGGTGGCGCTTACCACTTGTTCAAACCTCTCTTTAAACGCTTCCACATTTTCCGGATGCATGGTTAGGCCTGCTGCATACTTATGGCCCCCAAACTGGATCAGCAGATCTTTGCACCCGCAAAGAGCCTCATAAAGATCATACCCCAGAACAGAACGTGCCGAACCCGCTACGTGGCCGTTTGATTGTGTAAGCACAATGGTTGGACGATAATATTTTTCGGTTAGGCGTGATGCCACAATGCCAATAACGCCCTTATGCCAGTCCTTATTAAATACCACGGTTGATTTTTTGCCTATCAGGATCTCATCATTATCTATTATACCCAGGGCTTCATCGGTGATGGTTAGGTCGTGCCCCTTCCGCTCGGTATTGCGGGTGTTGATCATAAGGCCTTTTGCTTTCGCCACATTTTCGTCGCAGGCTATCAACAGTTCAACCGCATGCTTGGCGTCATCAATACGCCCGGCGGCGTTAATGCGCGGACCTATCAGGAACACCACATCAGATATGGTTAAGTTACCTGTGCTTCTGCCGGCTACTTCTATTAATGTTTTTACCCCTATGCAGGGACCGGTATTTATTTTTTGCAGGCCGAAATACGCCAGCACCCGGTTTTCGCCGGTGATGTGTACAATATCGCAGGATATGCTGATACAAACCAGGTCGAGATAAATGGTTACCTCTTCAAAAGCGATGTCGTTTTTTTCGGCATAAGCCTGTATCAGTTTAAACCCAATTCCGCAGCCGGATAGTTCTTTGTACGGGTATTCGCAATCAGAACGTTTGGGATCAAGTACAGCGGTAGCGGCCGGCAGCTCGGCACCAGGAAGATGGTGATCGCAAATAATAAAATCAACACCTAAAGTATGGGCATAAGCAATTTTATCCACTGATTTAATTCCGCAATCCAGCGCAATGATGAGGGTAAAGCCATTTTTGGCTGCATAATCTATTCCCTCGGTTGATATGCCATAACCCTCTTTATACCGGTCAGGAATATAATATTCCAGGTTTGTGTACCGCTTGCTAAAAAAACCATAAACAGTAGCTACTGCTGTAGTGCCGTCAACATCATAATCGCCGTATACTAATATCTTTTCGCCGGCGGCAATTGCAGCTTCAATGCGTTCAATGGCTTTCTCCATATCCTTCATCAGGAATGGATCATGCAGGTGGCGCTGATCGGGCCTGAAAAAGTAACGGGCTTCCTCATAATTGCTTATTCCCCTGTTAACCAGTAAGGTACTTAAAACGGTATCAATGTTAAGTTCGGCGGCTAATTTGCTTACCAATACTTCATCAGCATTATCCCTTACCGCCCAACGTTTATTCATATCTTTGTGCCTTTTAAAACAGTAAATATACTTATTGACTTTTTAAACAGACAAAGTTACATTCAAAATCTGACACATCGTTGCTATGGAAATTTTCGCGTTAGGAGAGGGCTCATATTCAGTTGATTCAACTAAAAAATTTATCCCCTTTAACCCCGAGACTGATAATTTCAGGGACCGACCGGGTTCATTGTTCATCCATGTAAACCCTTTCCTGATAAAAACCGGCCATGATCTCATCGTATTAGATACCGGACTTGGCTTTAAAGATACCCGCGATGAGCTCATTCTGCATCAAAACATCCGCAACGCGGGTTTCGACCCTGATGATGTTACTTTGGTACTGATGTCGCACCTGCATTATGATCATTCTGGCGGTTTGGTAGTCGAGCGCAATGGCAAACTGGAACCCAGCTTTCCGCAAGCCAGGCATGTGATACAAAAAGGGGAATGGGAGTTTGGGATAACCGGGAAGTCCTCGTCCTATCATAAAGAGATCTTTGAAGCTTTGCAAGATGCTAACATTACTTTGGTAGAAGGTAGCGGCGATTTGGCACCCGGAATAAGATATGAACTATCCGGCGGACATTGCCCCTTTCACCAGGTTTTTTGGATAGATATAGAGGGTACTAAGGTGCTTTTTGGTGGCGATGAACTACCGGAACCCGAGCAACTGATAAGGAAGTTTATAGCAAAATATGATATGGACGGGCGCAAAGCAATGCAGCTGCGTGAAGGCTATGGGAAATTAGCATCGGAAGAAGGATGGACATGCCTGTTTTATCATGCCAAATCATTTGCCGTCGGCAATGTAAGCAGTGATGATGGCGGCGAACATTTTAAAGTTACGCCTGCTTAATCCTGGGATTGAACCTCAAAAAGTTCCTTGATCTTTTCTACGTTGAGCGGTTTACTGATAAAATCTTTAACCAATGGGTATGAGCGTGCTTTATTGATGTCGTTACTAAATACAGATGATGATATGATAAAGATCTTGCTTTTGCCCAGTGGATCGAGGTTTAAACGTTTGTATTCGTCCAAAAACTCCCATCCGTTCATGATAGGCATGTTAATATCAAGTAATATATAATCGGGTAATTTACCTGGGTCTTTGCTCTGGATCTCTGATAGTTGTTCAATAGCAAATTTACCGTTCAGGCAGGCCATAATCTCGGTATTTAATAAAGCCTTTTTTATTAATTTAATGGAGATGAAGTTATTGATCTCATCATCATCAACCAATAATACACTAACGGATTTTGTGTTAATTGTCATAATTCGTTTAAAATCGATATGCTTTATACGGAACAATAAATTAAAAGGTTATACCCCTAAAAGTTGTATTTTAATAATTGTTTCATGCGCAGGGTGATAAATTTGGGGCTAAGAACGTTTTAATTTTCAATATTCTTAATCTGATCGATAGATTTTGCGGATATAAAGCATCCTATTTTAACTGAATAATTGCTTATTTGGTATTTGCGATCAATAAAAATCACCTTTTATTGATAACTATTTTAAAATGCAAATTTCATACGTGCAGATGGCGGTTTTTAGCGGCTTTGCAAATCGTTTCGATTTTAAATAGAACAAAGCACATATTTAATTAAGGTTTCTTTGTTGGGGTTAAATATTTAACAGGTTTTTTAAAAGTAATTCCAAAGCCATAAAACCAAAGCCATAATCATTGCAGGCAACCCTATGCTTATTTTTGTGTTGATATAAAATATGGATACAAAGAAAATTCGCTTAAGTGTGCTTGATCAGTCGCCGGTTAGAAAAGGCGCCACCGCCGAGCTCGCTGTAAAAGAGACTATACAACTGGCAAAACTTGCCGATGAATTAGGATATACCCGTTATTGGGTATCCGAACACCATAACACCGGGAGTTTAGCCGGCTCAACTCCCGAAGTATTGATAGCCCACCTGGCAGGGCAAACCCAAAAGATGCGGATTGGCTCGGGCGGTATCATGATGCCCAACCACAGTACTTTAAAGGTTGCCGAAAACTTCAGGATGCTGGAAGCCTTGTTTCCGGGCCGTATTGATCTGGGGATGGGGCGCGCGCCAGGAACCGATCGTATTACAGCATCGGTATTAAATCCATCTAACCAGTTTAAGGAACAGGATTTTGTGGAGCAGCTGGCCGATTTAAATAACTATTTCCATGATACTTATGAGCCGGGTACCATACAGGCTAAAATAAGAGCTATACCGCAGGTTAAAACTGTGCCTGCTCAATGGCTGTTAAGCTCCAGTGGGCAAAGCGGTTTATTTGCAGCGCATTTTGGTATGGGCTTTTCCTTTGCTCATTTCATCAACCCTAATGGCGGACCGCAGAATGTTAAATTATACAGGGAGCGTTTTCAACCATCTGATGACCTTGCGCTGCCGGTAGTAAATGTAGCCATATTTGTTTTTTGCTCCGAAGATGAGGAAAAGATTAAACAACACCAGGCCGTAATGGATCACCGTTTCCTGCAGTTTGAAAAAGGCGGCCCAATTTTGCCTTTAAGTTACGATGACGTAAAGGACGAAGTATATTCTGCACATGACCAGGAGCGTATCCGCTATAACCGCTACCGGGTAATTACCGGTACACCATCCGAAATAAAATTGAAATTAACCTGGCTGGCAAATGATTATGGTATTGATGAAATTATGGCGGTAACTATCACCGAGAATTTTGACGACAGGCTGCAATCCTACAGATTACTTGCCCGCCAGTTTGAATTACAGCAATCATTACAAAAAATTATTTCATAGAAAAAAGGCTGCTATTTAAATAGATTTGGCCTTTCTTCATGTAAAATTCACGTCAAACATATTGCACAAAAACTTTTTATCGGTTTTAATCGTATCTTTGGAAAGATTATAAATAACAATTCATTTTTCTAATTATTCTAATTCAGTGGTAATAATAATATTCTTCATAGCGCACTGGTTCCTGTCGCTATTTTTCCAAACGTTCTTTTTACACAGGTATGCATCTCACAAAATGTTCACTACCAATAAGTTTTTTGAGGGAACATTTTACCTGCTAACTTTTATTTGCCAGGGCTCATCATTTTTAAATCCGCGTGCCTATGCTATTATGCACCGCGAGCATCACGCTTATAGTGACACCGAAAAAGATCCACATTCTCCGCATTTTTTTAAAGATGTTTTCCAGATGATGGTTTACACTGCTAAAAGTTATCGCATGCACGAGAGAAAGCTGATAGAGCCCGAAGCGCGTTTTAAAGGGAATATTCCGGAATGGCGCACYATCGATTATATTGGTTCATCAATGGTATCGCGCATTGCTTTTGGTATATTATACATTGCTTTTTACGTTGTTTTTGCTACCCAATGGTGGATGTACCTGTTAATCCCTATCCATTTTTTAATGGGGCCTATTCATGGCGCTATTGTTAACTGGTGCGGTCATAAATATGGTTATGCCAACTTTGATAACGGCGATAAATCAAAAAATACAACACCATTTGATTTTTTAATGCTTGGCGAATTGTTCCAGAACAATCACCACAAACGACCCAACCGTGCAAATTTCGGCGCAAAATGGTTCGAGATCGATCCGGTTTATCCCGTTATGAAAATGATGCACTGGATGCATATAATCAGGTTAAGGAAAGCATATTTGTAAGTAGCTGAAGGCAGAAAGCTAAAAGCAGAAAGCAAAATACAAACTATATAAGGCGATGGAGATCATGATTCCATCGCTTTTTTGTTTAGAAAGCTTTCTGCTTTGAGCCTTTGGCTTTCAGCTTTTCCCCCTATATTTGCCGCTCATAAAATTCACAACATGAGTGTTTCTTTATTAGCTCAAAATTTACACGGGTCCGAGATCATCAAGATTGCCGGCGAGATAAACGAATTAAAACGACAAGGCCAGAATATCGCTAATTTAACCATTGGTGATTTTGATTCCAACATTTATCCTATACCTGCCGATTTAAAGGCCGGCATTGTAGATGCCTATAACCATAACCAAACTAACTACCCACCTGCCGATGGGATGTTAAACCTGCGCGAAAGCGTTTCGGTATTTTTAAGCAGCAGGATGGGGCTGAACTATAAGGCTAACGAAATATTGATTTCGGGTGGCTCACGCCCGCTTATTTATTCAACCTTTCTGGCATTAGTTGATCCGGGCGATAAAGTGGTTTTTCCGGCGCCATCATGGAACAATAACCATTACAGCGATCTTACCTGTGCCGAAGCAATAATTATTGAAACCAGGCCCGAAAATAATTTTATGCCTACGGCGGATGAAATTCGTCCGCATTTAAAAGGCGCAACCTTACTGGCCCTTTGTTCTCCACTGAACCCAACCGGCACCATGTTCAATAAAAAGGACCTGGAAGAAATTTGCGACCTCGTGATTGCCGAAAACAAAACCCGGGCAGCCGGCGAAAAACCATTGTATTTGCTGTACGATCAGATCTATTCGCAATTAACTTTTGGCGATTTTAAACACTATGATCCGGTTACCCTTCGCCCGGAACTTAGAGACTATACCGTATTTATTGACGGTGCATCCAAATGTTTTGCCTCCACTGGTGTACGTGTGGGCTGGGGTTTTGGCCCGGCAAACATTATTGATAACATGAAAGCCATAGTTGGCCACATGGGTGCGTGGTCGCCAAAGGCCGAGCAGGTCGCCATGGCTCATTTTATAAAGGACGCAGCTGCTGTTGATACTTATTTAGATGATTTAAAAGGAAAGATCCAGGCCAGCCTGAATACACTGCACGAAGGCTTCCAGGCACTTAAAGCCGAAGGTTTTAGTGTTGACTCTATTATCCCGATGGGGGCCATTTACCTTACGCTCAAAATAGATTATACAGGCAAAACCACGCCGGACGGAACGATTTTGAACGATTCTGCAGATATAAATTTCTACCTTATCAAAGAAGCCAAAGTAGCTTTAGTGCCTTTTTCAGCATTCGGTACCGATCATTCGGTTAACTGGTTCCGTGCATCTGTAGGGGCAATCACCCTGGAAGATATTCAGCAAATGATACCAAGGATTAAGGAAGCGTTGGGGAAATTGAAGTAGATAGCAATCAATTATGATGTTATTGCGAGCGCAGCGCGGCAATTGCGAACTGTGGGGGTCCACTCTGTATAGTATGCGATTGCTTCGTACCTCGCAATGACATTAAGTATTTTTTACCCCAATATCTCCTTAATATCATCCACAGAAAGCGACTTGATAAAGCTCTCCTCGGTTGTAATAAGTGCACGGCTGAGGCTTAGCTTGCGTTGTTGCAATGCCAATATCTTTTCCTCAACAGAATCTTTGGTGATAAATTTATAGATGAAAACGTTTTTGGTTTGGCCTATGCGATGTGTACGGTCAATAGCCTGTTGTTCCACTGCCGGGTTCCACCATGGGTCGAGGATGAAAACGTAATCAGCCTCGGTAAGGTTAAGACCTACACCGCCGGCTTTTATCGAGATCAGGAATACTCTCGTTTTTACATCTTCCTGGAACTGTTTTACTACATCGCCGCGGTTTTGGGTACTGCCATCCAAATAAACGTAGGGTACGCCTTCCATATCAAAATGTTCGCGGTAAATGGCAAGCTGTTTTACAAATTGAGAAAATATGAGCACCTTATGTCCGCCATCCAGCACGTTGGCCAGGGTATGCACCACATCTTCAAACTTGCCGCTATCACCCTCGTAATCCTTATCAATCATGATAGGGTGATTGGCTATCTGTCTCAGTTTAATCAAACCCTGTAAAACCTGTATCTGGGTTTTGGCAAATGTACCATCCTCCAGGCTTTTCAATAATTCATTGCGATACTCTGATTTCACTTTTTCATAAACCGATGCCTGTTCTTCGCTCATCTGGCAATAAAAAAGGTTCTCGGTTTTTGGCGGCAACTCGGTGGCTACCTGCTCTTTGGTACGGCGTAAAACAAAAGGTTTTATCAGAGCCTGCAGTTTGCGGGCTTTATCTTCATCCTTTTTCTTTTCTATAGGCGAAACAAACTCGTTCTGGAAAAACTGTTGATTCCCCAGCAACCCGGGATTAATGAACGACATTTGTGTCCACAGGTCATTCACCGAGTTTTCTACCGGGGTACCACTCAATATCAGTTTAAAGCGCGATTTAAGTTGTTTAACCGCCTGGAACGATTTTGAAGATGGGTTTTTGATGTTCTGGCTTTCATCCAGTATCACATAATCAAAAAAGTAGCCCTTAAACATATCGATGTCTATCCGGCTGATGCCATAGGTAGTAATCACCACATCATAATTGGCAAATACATCTGCAGACCGGTAACGCAGCGTACCGGTATGCACCATGAGCCTTAACTGTGGGGCAAACTTTTTTGCCTCGTTGAGCCAGTTGTAAATAAGCGAAGTGGGCATGATCACCAGGGAGGTGCTTTTGCTGCCTTCGGCCTCTGTAAATTCCTTATGCTTTTGCAGCAGGGCAAGGGTTTGTATGGTTTTACCCAAACCCATATCATCGGCAAGGCAGCCGCCAAAATGGTATTGCTTTAAAAAGTGGAACCAATTGTATCCGGCCTTTTGATAAGGCCTTAGGTGGCCTTCAAAGTTCAGGGGCATATCTACCTCTTCCAGTTCTTCAAAGTTGCTTAGTTTTTGCAGCTTGCGGGTCATGGCAACGTTGGCCATTTCACCTTCGGCAAGATCGGTTACCAGGCCTATATGGTGGCGGCGTAGTTTCAGGTCATTACCACCCTCGGTAAAGTGCAAAAGGTTGCCATATTGCGAAAACCATTTTTCGGGTATCACCGCTATCTCGCCGGATGGCAGTATGAATTCCTTTTTATGGTTAAGGATATGATTTTTAAGCTGTATAAACGGGATACGATACGGGCCGAACCATACAATGGCATGGATGTCAAACCAGTCGTTATTTTCTTTAACTTCAAGGTCAATCTTGCTGTTGCCAAAAACATAGCGCTTTTGACCTTCGGGCTGCTCAATTTCAAACCCTTGTTCAATCAATTGATCATGATACTGATTAAGCCATTCAAATACCGAGAAGGAATGATCGGCATCTTCATCGTGCTTATTATCAACTTCCAGGTTTTGGAATAGGGTTGATACTGTTTTAAGTCCCAGCTGCTCTAACTGGAGCATCTTCCCTTTTTCCCAGGTGGTAGATCGTTTAATGCGATGAAATAGGTAATCATCCCCATTCTTTTCCATTCTTACGGATATGGTTCTGCCATCGCCATAAGGGAAAATATATCCCGCGTATTTAAAGTACAGTTGTAATTGCGATGTGCCGCCCTCCACATAAATAGGTTTTAGCACCGGCAGGGCATCATACTTTTCGGTGTTGATGGTAAATCCCTCGGCATAAACATTATGTTTTTCTATCAGTGGCGCAACAAATTTTTCAAAGTATGATTGTTCAGATGATCTGGGAATGGCAATGAAACGCTTATTAAGAAAGGGAACCAGTTTTTTACCTTCTATCTCCTTATCAAAATAATACAGTGTATCATCCAGCAACATCCAGGCTGGGTGGTTGCAAATGATCTCGGCATTTTTAAACATGAACTCAATGCGCAGTCCCTGGTATTTGATGGTAGGGAAATACCTGATCTCCTCCTCGTTACGCCTGAAATGGAACAGCACCGAAGCAGGCTCGGTAGCTATCTGCAGCTTTCGCTCGCCAGGGTAGCCTTCCTTGCTCATCTGGTACACCTGTTTATTGCATAGCAGGTTCAGGGCTTCGGCCATGCGTTTCTCCAGTTTAGGGCGAATGGTGTCAAATAGTTGCTCGGTAAATATTTTTGAGAAGAACTCGAACGGACGAATGGGCTTTTTATAAAACTTTTTGATCACGTTGCCCTGTTCCATCTCTTCCAATATCTTAATAAGCTTCAGGTCGACCTCATCAATACAATGGATAAATTCCTTAGCTGTATTGGAAAATAAGCGCTGGTGGGTTAATGAAAATTCGCCGTTTGGGTTAAGCTGAACGATGTGGGGCTCAATAACATAGCCGAGGTAATCATGCCGGGCAATGGCATAAATTATCTGGCATGGTTTGGTACTGTCGACTCGTAGCATTAACTTCTGATAAAAAATTTAGAGAAGTTACATCAACAAAAAATTCAAACGTAATGAGAATTTGCTGTAATTGAAAATATTTTGTGTTTTTTATTATGGATAGGAGGAAGGGAGATGATTAATGAAGTGTGATAACGCATCAGTAGTTATTAACAGCCTCCCATATCTTTATCGCTTCAACGGCCTCCTTTATATCGTGCACCCTTAAAATATTGGCTCCTTTGCTTAAGGCAATGGTATTTAAAACCGAAGTGCCGTTCAGGGCCTCGGCGGCGGTACCGCCAAGCAGGCCATATATCATTTTCTTACGTGATATACCAGCCAGTAGCGGCAGGCCTAAAATATCGAATTCCTGTAAACGGCGTATCAGCGTATAATTATGCTCCTGTTTTTTAGCAAAGCCAAAGCCGGGATCAATGATCACATCATGAACCCCCAGTTGCTTTAATTGCTGATATTTAGAAACAAAATAACCAAGCACTTCATCAAAAACATCATCGTATTGCGCCATTTGGGTCATGTTTTGCGGAGTTCCTTTCATGTGCATTAAAATAAAGGGGACCTGCAAACGGGCTACGGTATTAAACATGTCGGTATCCAACATCCCGCCCGATATATCATTAATTATATGCGCTCCCGCTTTAATAGCGGCCTCTGCAACCTTCGCGCGAAAGGTATCTATAGATAAAACGGTATCGGGAAAAGTTTTTGCAATTACCTCAACAACAGGTAGCAGGCGGTCGGTTTCTTCGGTAGCAGAAATATCATCTGCGCCCGGGCGCGACGAGTATGCACCAAGGTCTAAAAAGACAGCGCCATCTGCCAGCATTTTTTCTGCCTGTTGCACCGCCTCGTCAACATTTGGTTTGCGGCTGCCGGCATAAAACGAGTCGGGTGTAATGTTAATAATGCCCATCACTTTTGGGGTGGATAGATCAATTAGTTTGCCTCCGGCATTTAGGGTAACTTTTTTGCGAAAAAATGTATCTTTAACCACTTTGTTTGGTGTAATGTTAAAAGGTTGAAATGTTTTAATGTTGTAAAGTTACTTAACTTTGCAGCTGGTGCATTGCTCCGTAAATTAAACATTTCAACTTTACATCGATACAACATTACAACAGCTAAATTGAACACATCAGCAGAATACGACTCCGTAATAAACAATTGTAAGGGACTTTTTATGAAGAAGACCCGCGACTATGGCACTGCCTGGCGCATCCTTCGTCCTCAATCCATTACCGACCAGATTTTTATTAAAGCACAACGCATCCGCACACTCGAAGAAAAAAAGATTTCGAAAGTTGGAGAAGATATTACCGGCGAATACATAGGCATTGTTAACTATTGTGTTATAGCCATGATGCAGCTTGATAGCACAGCCGATACCCCAACGGAATTGGCTGTTGAACATGTGGAGCGATTATTTGACGAAAAAGTACTGGAAACAAAAGAACTGATGTTTGCCAAAAATCATGATTATGGCGAAGCCTGGCGCGATATGCGCATCAGCTCCTTAACCGATCTGATACTTATGAAGCTGCTGCGTGTAAAACAAATTGAAGATAATAAAGGCCTTACCGAAGCATCAGAAGGTGTAAAGGCTAATTACCAGGACATGCTGAACTATGCAGTATTTGCCCTCATAAAATTGGGATTGTAATATGAAGAATGGCCTTATTTGGTTTTGCAGGATAGCAGTAGGCTTACTGTTTATATTTTCGGGCCTCATAAAAGCGAACGACCCATTGGGCTTCTCCTACAAGCTGGAAGAATATTTTGAGGTCTTCCATATTATGTTCCTTAACAACTTCGCGCTCACCATTGCTATTTTGCTTTGCGCATTAGAAATGCTGCTTGGTTTTGCCCTGCTTATTGGCGCACGTGCGGTAAAGGTTGCCTGGGGATTGCTGCTGCTCATCATCTTTTTTGGCTTTTTAACCTTTTATTCGGCATTTTTTAAGGTGGTGCAAACCTGTGGCTGTTTTGGTGATGCTATCCCGCTTACGCCATGGCAATCCTTTAGTAAGGATATGGTTTTGCTGGTGTTGGTGGCTGTACTTTTTGTAAACCGGACTAAAATAAAACCTTTATTTAGTGCCAATGCCGGTGATAAATGGCTCATAGGCGCGGCGATTGTTTCGGTAGGTTTTGGGTTGTATACTTACAATTTTTTGCCGATAGTTGATTTTTTACCTTATAAAATCGGCGCTAATATCCCAGCGGAAATGGATACGCCGCCAAATGCGCCAAAGGATGTGTTTGTACTTACCTATCACCTTAAAAATAAAAAAACCAAAGAAACTAAGGTGATGACCGATAAGGAATACCTGAGTACCAATATTTGGCAGGATGCCAATTGGGAAGTGATAGGCGACCCCGAAAACCGCCTGGTTAAAAAGGGGTACGAGCCTAAGATACGCGACCTTTCCATTCAGGATGCACAGCGGAACGACTTTACTAAGGAATTGCTCGCAAGTCCGTTTTATACCATCATTATCGTAGCCTATGATTTGGATAAAATCAATGGGGAGGCAATAAACCGCTTAAACGCGCTGGCCATAAACGCGACAGAAAATTATAACATCCGTACCATATTGTTAACCTCCAATTCGGCGCAAAGTGCCCAGGCTTTTGCCAAGGCACACAAACTCATAAGTGAAATTTTTTATGCCGATGGCGTGCCACTTAAAACCATGATCCGCTCCAATCCAGGTGTGATCTTGTTGAAGGGGGGAGTGATTGTTAATAAGTGGCACCATCACTCGGCACCTAAATATGACGACCTGGTTAAAAATTATTTTCAAAAGCAATAAATCATGATCAGCTACCTCATCCGCAAATTACTTTACGGACTGGCAGTTATGCTGGGTGTGGTACTGGTGGTTTTCTTTTTGTTCAATATTCTGCCTGTTGATCCCGCCCGGATGACCCAGGGGCAACGTGCCGATGTGCAGTCATTACAAGCTGTGCGCAAGGAGTTTGGCCTGGATAAATCTAAGCCCATACAGTTTGCTTATTATCTGAATGATCTTTCGCCGGTTGGGATCCACCTGAATACTAAGGATGAGCAGCAGCGATATCACTATGTAAAACTGTTTGGGGTAAGTAAGGCCAAAGTGCTTGCTTTGAAATGGCCTTACCTGCGGCGGTCTTACCAAACGCGTAAGGATGTTACTACGCTGCTTTTAGAGGTTATCCCCAATACATTGATACTGGCAACTACCGCTATGATATTTGCCATTGTTATAGGTGTGTTTTTAGGGGTGCTGAGTGCTGTCCATAAAGATACCTGGATAGACAAGCTGGCCATTGCATTCTCCACTTTGGGTATATCAGCACCGTCATTTTTTGCAGGAATCATCATAGCGTGGATCTTTGGCTTTGAGTTGAGTAAGTATACCGGCCTTAATATGTCGGGAAGTTTGTATAGTTATGATCCTTTCAAAGGCGAAGTTATCAGCCTGAAAAATTTAATATTACCGATGATTACTTTGGGCTTGCGTCCGCTGGCCATTATTGTGCAGCTTACACGCAATGCTATGCTCGACGTTTTGGGGCAGGACTATATTCGCACCGCTAAAGCAAAGGGCTTGAGTAACCGCGCTGTTATTTACAGACATGCGTTAAAAAATGCGCTGAACCCGGTTATTACCGCTATAGCCAATTGGTTTGCATCGCTGTTGGCAGGGTCTTTTTTTGTGGAATACATTTTTGGTTATAATGGCTTGGGTAAGGCCACAGTTGATGCTCTTGAAATGTCCGATTTTCCCGTTGTAATGGGCTCCATCCTTTTCATTGCGTTTATTTTTGTAGTGATCAGTATTTTGGTAGATATTATTTATGTTTGGATCGATCCGCGGGTAAAATTAAGCTGATATTATTATGAAATACTTTTTAGTCGGGTTTATGGGCTGCGGCAAAACCACCTGGGGTCGTAAACTGGCTGCCAAATTGGGCTACGAATTTATTGATCTTGATCATGTGCTGGAAGAGAATATCGGCATGAGCATAGCCGAATATTTTTCGAGTTTTGGAGAGGATGCTTTCCGCAAGATGGAATCGGATATATTGAAACAAACTAAATATCCTGAAAATGTGATCATATCAACTGGCGGCGGCCTGCCTTGTTTTTTTGATAATATGAGTTGGATGAATGCCAACGGCAATACCCTCTACATTAAATTATCGCCCAAAACATTAGCCGACAGGCTGGAGGGTAGTAAAACTATACGCCCGGTACTTCAGGGAAAAAGGGGTGCTGAACTGGTTGAGTTTATCACCGGCAAACTGGCGGAGCGCGAAAACTTTTACCTGCAGGCTCATCATCATGTTGATGGTATTGATTTGTCGGTTGAGAAGCTGGAGGATGTGATAACCTCTTCATAAGTTACTGTTATTGTAAGCAAATAATATATGCCATAATGACGAATGAAATCATAGCGGTAAAACATCTTTTTAAGCCATTAGATGATAAGCTTATTGAGCTGCTTGAATCACTTAGCCCGGATGATTGGAACAAACAAACCGTAGCTAAAGCCTGGAAAGTAAAGGATGTAGTATCGCATTTATTAGATGGTAATATTCGCGCGTTATCCATTCAAAGGGATAAGTATTTTGGCGAACAGCCGCCTGCTATCAATTCATATACAGAGCTGGTAAACTGGCTCAATATGTTAAATGCCGATTGGATAAAAGCATCAAAAAGGATTAGTCCGGATGTTTTGATTATCCTTCACAAAGCCACCGGCCATTTATCCACCACTTATCACCAATCCTTAAATCTTAATGACCCTGCCATATTTCCTGTCGATTGGGCTGGTGAATCTGAAAGTTTAAACTGGATGCACCTTGCGCGCGAATACACCGAAAAGTGGCACCATCAGCAACAAATCAGGGAAGCCACCTGCCGGGATGGTATCATGACCAAAGAGTTATTTTATCCATGCATTGATACTTTTTTTAGAGCATTACCCTATACTTTTAAAAATATTGACGCCCCAATCGGTACGGTGATCAAAATTACCATTAATACCAACATTGGCGGCGACTGGTACCTGCAAAAATTGGAAGATAAATGGACTTTATTGAAAGATATGGTTTTAAATGACTTGGCGGCCACGGTTAGTATTCCGCCAGAAATATCCTGGAAGTTGTTTTCAAAAAGCATCCGCCCGGATGAGATCAGGGATAAAGTAATAATGTTGGGTGATGCCGAACTGGCCGGGCAGGTGCTTAAAATGGTATCTGTAATGGCTTAATTACACTTCATCTTTGGTAGTGCGCACCAGGCTGATGCCGGTGAAGAAAAATAGGATGGATATAATACCCACTACTACCAATGTGGTGGCCTGGCCACTGTGATTTATAACTCCAATGCCCGTATAAATTAAGCCGATAATACCAAGCACAGTAAGTATGGCTCCGAAAGTACGTTTTAGGTTCATGATAGTTTTGCGCTGTTTTTATTAAGCATTTTATATAAAAACAAATAGCACACCAATAATTTACCTTATATTTATTTAATTAATAATGCTGCTTATGACTGGTCAAATCATCACAATTGTTATTGTATTTATTTTATTGATCATAATTTTATCATCCTTTGTGTCTGTAAAACAGGGCACAATAGTGGTAATTACAATATTCGGTAAGTATCGCCGGATACTTACACCCGGGCTTAATTTTAAATTACCATTTATTGAAAATATCTATTCCAAAATATCAATACAGAATCGCTCTGTCGAACTGGAGTTCCAGGCGGTAACTTATGATCAGGCCAATGTTTATTTTAAAGCGATGCTGTTGTACTCAGTGCTTGATCAGCAGGAAGAAACCATTAAGAACGTGGCCTTTAAATTTGTTGATGAGCGTAATCTGATGCAGGCGCTTATTCGTACCGTTGAAGGATCTATCCGGGCCTTTGTAGCCACCAAACGCCAAAGTGAGGTATTGATATTAAGGCGAGATATTGTGGAACACGTAAAAGAACAGTTAGATGTAATACTCGAAGGCTGGGGTTACCATCTGCAGGACTTGCAACTAAATGATATTACTTTTGATGATGTTATCATGAAATCAATGAGCCAGGTAGTTGCATCAAACAACCTGAAAGCCGCTGCCGAAAATGAAGGTCAGGCCCTGTTGATAACCAAAACTAAAGCTGCCGAGGCTGAGGGTAATGCCATCAAGATCTCGGCGCAGGCTGAACGTGAGGCTGCACAACTGCGGGGCCAGGGTATTGCCCTGTTCCGTGAGGAGGTGGCCCGCGGCATGACCGTAGCAGCTAAAGAAATGGCAGGCGCCAATATGGATACCTCGGTAATTTTATTTACCATGTGGACAGAATCCATCAAACACTTCTCTGAAAACTCAAAAGGAAATGTGATATTCCTTGATGGCTCAACCGAAGCCATGCAACATACATTAAAAGAAATGATGGCCTTAAACCTTTTACATGCCGACAATGTCAAAAAGTGAAAGTTTTAACCTGTATTTGAATGAAAAAAGGATTTGTGATGTTGATTGGCGTAATCGCCGTGTTTTTAGGAATTAACAAGGCAAAGGGGCAGCAGTATCAGCAATATCACCAGTTAACTGTTAATGATTTTTTAGGTTCACCGCGGGCAAACGCCAGGGGAGTAGTTGCTTATACCAATTGCACTATTAATTTCAAATACGAGGTAAGTAACCGAAACGGAAGTTATATATTAAATGCCATAGTAAATCTTGCGCTCAATAATAACCTGTCATGGCTTGATAGGGGCAGGGTGACGTCCCGGGAAATGATGGACGAAGTTTTAAAACATGAGCAGGGGCATTATTTGATAGCCTACCTGGAGCAGCAGGAATTGCTGCGGCAAATAGGGCAAAGCCGCTTTAGCCGTAATTACAGGCATGAGGCAATGGAGCTCTTTAATCGTATTGATGCAAGGTATAAGAAGCTTAACGCTGATTATGATGAAGATACTCAACACATGACCAATCGCCAGCAGCAGTACAGCTGGGATTTGTATTTTCAAAAAAGGTTAGAATATATCCCAGAGGAATAGAAATTCCCCGCCCAGGGTATATAGTGAATTAAATAATACAGTCTGTAAATAGTAATAGCTTATCTATAATTGTTCCTTTTCTCCCAGGAGTCCTCCCGCTATTCATACTTAATGATGTTAGTCGGCGACTTTTGGATTACATATCTCAACCCAGGTTTTATCTTTTTTGTCTCAATCCTTATTGTTTTATTGTAAAACTATAGGTACACCAGTTTTGAAAGCGATTGCGTCCATCCCTGCTAAAAATTCATAAATCCTAAATTGTGTAAAAGCAAAAAAGGCTCCGGGTTATCCGGAGCCTTCGCAAATAATATTTTATTAAAATTATTTTTGTTTGAACTGAACGCGACGGTTTAATACACGTCCTTCTTCGGTTGAGTTATCAGCAATCGGGTTGGTTTCACCAAAGCCTTTTACTTTCACTTTTTTAGCATCAACACCAGAGTTAACCAAGTAAGTTTTTACAGAGTTAGCACGATCTTTTGATAATTGCAGGTTGTGAGCAGCAGTACCTTCAGATGAAGCGAAACCATCAACTTCAACACCTTTACCAGCAGCCCTTAAGTCGGCAGAAGTAGCATCTAATACAGGGTAAGAAGAAGTGCGTAAAACTGAGCTGTCAAATTCAAACTGGATGTTTGAGTAAGCAGTGCCCAC
>NZ_JBFUKX010000066.1:0-26303 GCF_056400605.1 Mucilaginibacter sp. P5_A4
TTGCAGCACACTGGCACAATTGTACACGTATGGTTACTGAACCAATATAATGGAAGTGCATTGTCTTTTTTAGTTTTGTTAATGAGTATACCCTGCTAAATTTATTCACTCACAGCACATTTGATTGCTATTTTTATAATTATTCAAACACCTTCACTAAAGAATTTTCAGTCTATAAGCAGCAGTCGTTTCAAAACCGGAAGTTTAACACAAAATTTAAAAAGAATGTCGATCTTTTTAATTACTATAGTTTTACTCACAAATAGTCGATATATTTATTAGGTTAAAAAAATCGAATTCCAAATCCCCTAAAACTCAAAACATCACGATGAACCAACTCCCCAAACGTCTTTTATCCATTGATGTACTCCGTGCCATCACTATGCTGCTTATGATATTTGTTAATGACGCCAGCGGCGTAAAGCACATCCCCGAATGGATAGATCACGCCGATGGGAAGGCAGACGCAATGGGTTTTGCAGATACCATTTTCCCGGCGTTTTTGTTCATTGTAGGGCTTTCGTTGCCTTTTGCCATCAAAAACAGGATGAACAAGGGCGATTCATTTTCATCAATATTAATGTATATCCTTACCCGCAGCGCTGCACTGATTATTATGGGCTTTTTTCATGTAAACCTGGAAAACTATAGCCTTACAGCGGGCATTATACCGCAGGCTTTGTGGGCTATATTAATAAGTATCGGCTTCTTCCTCATCTGGCTGGATTATCCCGAAACCATGGCCAAAGCAAAACGATACACCCTTATAGGCGCAGGGATTTTACTGCTTATCGTTATGGCTGTTATTTATAAGGGAGGCGAGGATGGTGTAATTCAAGGTATGCGCCCTTACTGGTGGGGCATATTGGGTATCATAGGCTGGGCTTACCTGGTATGTGCGCTGGTATACCTTTTGGCCAAAGGAAAAATGAATATCCTGGTGATTGCCCTGCTTGCTTTTGTTGCTATAAATATTGCCAGGCACACTGGTGTTTTCAAGTTTAAAATTCCGGTGCTGGGCGATGCTTCAGCAGTGTGTTTGGTAATGGGGGGCGTTATGATCTCAGAGATCTATGCGCTGCTTGTATCAAAAAGCAAAACACAATTATTGTGGGTAATATTTGGCGCAACAGGCTTATTACTAATTGTACTGGCTTTTTTGATCCGTCCGTATGCCGACGGCATCTCAAAAATTCGCTCTACCCCGGCCTGGATCTTTATCTGCAGCGGGATTACCATATTGGTTTTCGAGTTGATGATCTTCCTGGTGGATGTTAAGGGTAAAAAGAATTGGTTTAAACTGATCTGGCCCGCCGGAACCAGTACGCTTACCTGCTACCTGCTGCCCTACTTCCAGGTGTTTATATTGAAGCTTTTCCACTTAAAGTACCCCTATATATTTAATAATGGAATCATCGGGCTGGCGCGATCCATGGCTACCGGGTTTATATTGATAGCCCTGGTTGGTTTAATGGAGAAGAAACGTATCCGTTTAAAAATCTGAAGCCTAAAGTCTTGAGTCGGAAGTCTTAAGTCAAGAGTCACAAATTGGAATTCAAACTTGGTACTTAAGACTATTGACTTAAGACTTACTACTTAACACCAGCAGCCCAGAAAATAGCATTTGTAACCAACTTTACCCAGGCCGGGTTATCCAACAGGTTTGGTGAGTGGCCCATGAAGATATAAACGTTGCGGGCTTTAACATGCTCATTGATCCATACCACAGGGTGATCACCCATTTTTATATCGCCCTGTGGTTCATAGGTTGATTCATCAACGCTTGCCAGTACATGAACATTGGGTCGCGGGCTTTTATCATAAGTATACCATTCCTCCTGTTCAATCGGGAAGGACGCGGGAACGCCCTTCATAACCGGATGCCGTTTATCCTCCACATTAACCGTGCCCCTGGCAAACGTTCCTATATAATTTTTCCAGCTGATGGCACCCATAAAATCCGAAAACCATTGCCATTCGTGAAATCCGTCAAACTCTCCAAGCAAGGTAGCATGATGAAAACCAACCCATCCGCCCTTACCCCCGGCAATATATTTTTTAAAAGCGGCAGCGGCACTATCCGGCCAGCCATAGGGTACGTAATCCAGTTGCAAAAACAATTGGTAGTGGCTTAAAAATTCGTCGTCAATTTTATCTGGGTTTTGGATATAGTCGATAGTAAACCCCTTTTCGGCAGCCTGTTTATCCAGCCATACTTTAGCACGTTTTGAAAACGCTATATGGTGGCCTCCGTTCTCATACAAAGCCAGCACCTTAAAATGTTTTGACTGGGCTTTTAAACTAACCGGGGCAAAAAGAACGAGTATGATAAGGAATAGTAATTTTTTCATAAAACTGTTTGAATTGTACATTTATCCGAATACCCCTACTCTGTCCTTAAACTTTTAACCGGATTGGCAATAGCCGCTTTTACGGTTTGATAACCTATGGTTACAAATACCACTACCAATGTAGATATACCCGCTACCGCAAACATCCACCAGGAAATACTGATACGGTAGGCAAAGCTTTGCAGCCATTTACTCATCAATAACCAGCTTACCGGTGTGGCTATAATAAAAGCCGCTAATACAAGCCATAAAGCTTCTTTACCCAACAGACTAACAATACCACTCACTGATGCACCCAACACTTTGCGGATGCCTATTTCTTTACGGCGCTGTGTAATGCTGTAAGCAGATAAGCCCAGCAAACCAAGGCAAGATATCATAATAGCCAGCGTAGCAAAACAGGTAAACAACTTACCAAAACGCTCCTCGGATTGGTATTGGGCATTGTAGGCCTCATCGGCAAAAAAGTAGCTCATGGGCATTCCGGGAGTTATCCGTTGCCAGGCAGCTTGCAGGGTACCGATAGTTTCCCGTATATTTTGGGATGATACATTCAACGTTAAAAAGGTGTAAAAGCCCGGTGCCATACGCATGGTAAGCGGCTGCACCTGTTCCTGGTACGAGTGGTAGTGAAAATCTTTCACTACGCCGATAATTACCCCCTTGCCTATCATTTGCTGAAACTGTTTACCAACGGCATCGGCAGGATTGGCGTATCCCAGGCTGCGGGCGGCGGTTTCATTAATGATCATAGCATTAACCATATCGTTGGCATAATCTCTTGAAAAGCTACGCCCGGCAATCACTTTTACATCGTATTGTTTTAAAAAGTCCTGGTCAACCATGTAGCCGTCTATCTGAAGGTCTTGCATAACATGGGCAACATTTTCTATTTTGGCCTTAAACTTACGGTTGGCACGCCCGGGCACACAGGATGCCATGCTGGCCATGCTTACACCCGATAAGGCGGTAAGTTGCTGTTTTACCGCCTCGGTATGTTCGGTAATCCGTGCATCGTAATGAAAATCGATCACCAGCATATGGTCTTTTTTAAAGCCCAGATCATGGTTTTGCATATAGTTGAGCTGCCGATATACAACTATCGTTGCCACAATAAGTACAACAGATATGGTGAATTGCCCTATTACCAGTGCTTTCCTAAAAGCCACAGCCCTTACACCAGAACCGATGCTCCCCTTAATACTGCTCAAAGGCTCAAACCCCGATATAAAAAAGGCCGGGTAAATACCAGATAGCAATCCCAGCGCCAGCGCCAATCCAAACAGCATCAGCATATACCTGCCCTGTTCAAAAACACCGGCAACAATAGTTTTACCGGCCACGTTATTGAACAAGGGTATCAGCAAAGCATAAAGCAGCATAGCCAACCCAAAGGCTGCTATGCATAACAATACAGCATCCATCAAAAACTGGATAACCAATTGACCTTTTGATGCACCTAAAACCTTGCGTACGCCAACCTCTTTGGCACGGTTTAGTGAAAGTGCGGTAGTCAAATTGATGAAATTGAATGATGCAATCAGTAGTACAAACATGGCTATGATGCCAAAAACATATACGTTGGTGATATTGCCCGTAATGATACTGCCGCCTTTGTTGCCACGGGCTTTACTTTTTAAATAAATGTTTTTAAGCGGTTCTATGCTTAAAGTATATTTAGCCTGGCTTTGGTCGAAGTGCTGTTTGGCAAAAGCTGGCAGTATGGATTTTAACCGGTTAGCGTTATAATTGTCATCAAGCAATACATAGGTGTTAAAGCCAAATGTGCTCCATCTGTTCATCCAATTGTCAGCGGTTCCGAAACTCATCAGACTCGACATGGAGAGCAGGATATCCGATTTAAAGTGTGAGTTGTTCGGAATATCTTTCATTACGCCGGTAACCGTGGTATTGTACTTACCATCAAGCAGCAATTGTTTTCCTACAGGATCGGAGGTTCCGAAATACCGGTGTGCCGCACTTTCTGACAACACCGCCTGGAATGGAGCCGTAAATACAGCTGTTTTATCACCACTTACCAACGGCAGTGTAAAAACATCAAATATCGAGCTATCAGCATAGGCTACCGTTTCTTCGCTAAAGTGGGTATCATCTTTACGTACAATGTAATAATCAAAAAACACCCGCGCATAAGCCTTTACACCCGGGCTGGCCTGCTGCAACATAGGGCCAAGCGCGGCAGGCGCACTTTCATAACTGGTACCTACCCCGGTTTTAACATCCGTAACCACGCGGTAAATATTATCGGCTTTGGTATTAAACTTATCGTAACTGAGTTCAAAGCTGATGTACAACAAAGCGAAAAAGCATACACAAAGTCCTGCTGCCAAACCAATAAGATTAATAAAGGTAAATGCCTTATTGCGCCATAGATACCTGAACGCGGTTTTGAAGTAGTTTTTAAACATAGGATGATGTTTGAGGCTGTAAGATAAGTAAGCAAAGCATATGAAGCAAATAAGGCTATCCCCCAAATACAACCATGTTTTTATAAGCCCACAAGCAAGTCATTTTGATAGAGGTAAAATTATTTGGTTAGATAGGCAAAAAAAGATATGCTTTATGGTGTCTTATGGTGCAGTGGTGGCCTGCTATTGACATTGGCGAATGTTGGTTTTATATTTTGGGGTGCAATACTTTTTGGCGCTATACAGTTTTTCAGGGGAGTATCTAATCTGAATTAGGTAGCATAATTACAGTTCCAAATCTGGCATTAAAACATTCGGGCTATTGGCTTATAGTCTTAACAAGCTTCATATCGCTTCAAATTAACTACTCATGTAAAGAGACAGCAAGCAGGTACCAGGCAGTGTGCGGCAGCCACTGCTCGGCCCAGCGCCAATCATAATCCTTGTGGATCTGGGCGTATGAAAGGTTAAAATCGATATCGTTTTCATCATTCAGCCCCGATGTTATGCCGTTTACAATACCACCGGGCGCATTGGTATATTCAAATGTACCAAAGAAGCCATAAGCCGGGTTATTATGCCCTGTGCCTTGCAGCATACTGGCGTCAAAAGGATTAAGTCCAAGCACCCAATTCAACTGATCGATGGCGAAAGTTTCCAGTTGATCGTGGAATGGCTTATTATCGGTAAACAAACCGGCAGCCAGCCTGGCCGCGGCAGCCATTGATGATAGCCGTGCGTTTTCGCCCTGCCACCATGGCGAGGCATCGCTTCCATGCGGGAAGAAGAACGATGTGCGTCTTTTGCCCAAAGTATCCTGCACCAATTGACGGCTGTAACCAAAGGGGTTATTCACTTCGTGCGTCACCTTTAACTCAAACTCAAAGGAGCTTTTGACGGCTTTTGTAATAGTCGCCTGCATCCCTGTATCAGCATAGGGGTAATAATAGATGAGGCTGGCCACAGGCAAACCCGCATCTGATGGATGGAAGAAAGGCCTGTCGGTACTATCGGCGCGCCAATAGTTTTTATAATCTTTCCATGTTGATAGGCGGCTTAATAAGCTATTGGCACGTTTGGTTGCGGCAGCTAAATACTCAGGTTTCTTGCTCGCTTTGTATAATTCGGTGGCTGCACTTAAGGCACAATAATCATCAAGTATATTTTCTTTACCATCAAAGGTCATGAGTTTATTATTCTTTTCCAGGAATTTAAAAGCGTTTTCGGCTGCCTGCAGGTATTGGGCATTGCTAAAATCGCCGCTTGCTTTTGCCGTTGATGCCATAGCAAGGGCGGCAATGGCTATACCGCCGCCAGAGCGATAACTGGCCTGGTAGCGGTGCCAGTCGACGTTTTGGGAACTATTATTGAAGGGTTGGTCTTTGGTTTGTTTGATGCGATAGGATGCATCTTCGGCACGGATCACCCGGTCTTTAGCCAGCTTACCCGGCCCAGGAGCTGATACAGACCTGTAGAACGAACCATCCTTAGCCTGGATCCTTACCAGGTAGTCGGCGCCATAAATGGCCTCATCCAAAACCCGGCGGTTAATCTGGCGAAAATCGGTAACCGTTTTTTTATTAAGTAACTCATTGGTTTTAAATAAACTATAAACCACTAAGGAAATTTGCTGCGGATTAAAATACAGCGAGAACGACAAATGCGAAAGGTGTTTGCCATAATCGCCTGTAGCATCGTACCAGCCACCATGGGCATCAACGGTATCGGCGGTTTTCCCGGCTAACGGCAGGTGGTGATCTGCCTTGTCAATCTCCCCCGCGCTGCGCTGCCCTTTGAAGTAATACACCACATCGCTCATGGTAGCCTGCTCCAAAACATTTCTACCTATTTTAAAGGGGTACGAACTTACCTTTTTACCGGAAAGGTCGACCTCTATCCTATAATTACCATTCGTAGTAAAACCACTGAAATCAATGGTATAAAACTCCCGGCCTTTCCAGCGGTTCACCTTACCACTGTAAGCAGGTTTGCCACTGAATACGATTTTATCAGCTTCATCCAATAATTTAAATGAGCTGATGGCGTATTGCTTATCGGTTACCACAATAGCTTTTTTTGCCTGCGTATCTTCGTAACCAACCTGGTTGATTACTATTTTTATATTTTGTGCAATGGCAATGCCGGGTAGGGCTATTGCGATGAGGAAAGACGATACTGTTTTATTGATCATGGATTAGTGTATTCTTAATGGTTAATGTTATATGCTTTGTACAGGTCACCTACACACCAGGAAGAAAATCGTGCCGGCCTTATTTTGCTTTTTTTTCCATCACTTTACCTCCACCGAATATAATAAATTATGCCCTGTTATATATTGCATTCTTATCCAAACAAAAATCATAACAAGTATTTTACATTACTGATCCTAACAGCCGTACATCACCATTTATCATATTAACATTACACCATTAAAATTTCAAAAGGCTTTTTTAAAAAATTCGATATCTTTAAACAATCAATTATTTACCTCATGAAAAAAGGACTGCTGTTATTGGGTTTTACACTTTTATTCGCTTTCGATTCTTTTAGCCAGGATCAGAAAGCTATGCTTTATAGCAAGGATCCAAAGCTTGCCAAAAACAAAAAACTGGTTTATGATTTTTGGCGTGAAGTGTTAGAAGGTGGGCACCTTGAGCTGGCTTCCCAATATTTACTCCCAACTTATATTCAGCATAACCCAAACGTTCCAACCGGCAGGCAGGGCTTTATTGATTTTTTTTCGAAGTTTGCCAAATCACAACCTATCAGTGCAACCATTAAAGCAAACCTGATCTCGATAGTTGCGGAAGGCAACCTGGTTGTACTTAGCTTTAAAGATGAACATCCAGATCCGAAGGTCACAGGCAAAAAATATATCACCACCTGGTTTGATATGCTACGTATCGAAAACGGAAAAATAGCCGAGCATTGGGATAATGCGCTTAAAGAGTAATCTTTATTTTTCAAGAGCGCTGATCTCCCCGTTCCGTTCCATGTATATTTTATCAATCTTCTCCAGGTCTTCCGTTGAGGCAGATTTGCGGACACCCTGCATTATATCTTCTTCACATACCAGGCCTCTTTCAAGATTCTTTTTAATGAACCTGCCATCTTTAAATATTTCTATCTTGTCGCCTTCAATAAATTTTCCAAAAGTTTTGTAATGCACCACCAGCCAGCCGAATATCCTGTGCATAATAACAATCGTAAAACAACACGTAATAACCGGCAAAAAATCCGAAGCGCCAACAATAGCACGGCTAAGTATTGCACCCAGCGAAATAGTAATAATATTATCAAGCGGCGTGCGGATGCCAAATGAGCGCCTGCCCGATAGCCTGATAAGCACCAGCGCTATCACAAAAACAATAACTCCACGGCTACTCATTTGTATTACATTGAGATCTTTGCCTTCGCCAAAAATTTCCTTCACCAGTTCCATGTTGCTGATATTAATGTTTTGCTGATATTAGCTTAACAACCAGAAACTATTACTGTTTACTTCAAAACAATTACCCCATTCATCTATACAAAACCACGGTTCACCGATAAATCATTGTCCGTTGCCCAATCATTTACCACCTTTGAATCACTGATCCGGGGATAGGGACATACCCGGGTTATTGTGTTTTGTTTTTTTTCATAAAGTTTATAGCGTTCCGTACAGGTACGGGACGCTATTTATGATTCTGAACAAATCAAAAGATTCCATTCAATGGAAGAGGCTTTGCTTAAAAGTTTAACTATTTTAAGACGATCTTTTGTTGACGGCTAATGGCTGCTATATTTAATAAATTTTTTTTAGATGATTCTTTCCAAAAAAGCCACCAATATATTTATTCACGCTGCCGGCTGGCTGGTATTTTTTGGCTTCCCGTTGTTATTTATGAACCGTACGCAGCAAAGCAGCAGCAGCACATACAACGTTATTTTATCGCCCTATTACTGGCTATTTTGTCTTACTTATATTTTCATGTTTTATTTTAATGCCTGGTACCTGGTGCCACGCTTTGTGTTTCATAAAAAATATGTGGTTTACGGGCTTATAGTATTGCTGCTTTCTGGCTGTGTGTACTTCTTACAGCCCTTTGATAACCTGCTTTTACACAATCTGCTTAAAGAAAAACAAAATACCGTGGCAACTATCGGTCCGCAATTGATGCCCGGGGCCGATAGTGGCGCTGCAGATCCAAAAAATCTGCCTTTCGGACCGCTGCCGCATGAAGATCTGCGAATGCAGGACCCAAGCCTTAAGAAACCATCAAACCAAATCATTTTCATCCATCAGTCGGGAAATATTGATATGGTGGGCCTGTTTATTTTCATCATCGTTATTGGCCTGGGCATTGCCATGAGCACTGTACAAAAATGGCAGGTTGCCGAGCAAATGGTGATAAGGGCCGAGGCGGAAAAGGTTCATGCCGAGCTATCATTCCTTAAAGCGCAGATCAATCCGCATTTCCTGTTCAATACGTTGAATAATATATACGCGCTATCGGTTACAGATAGTAAGCATACCTCGGAAAGCATCATGAAATTATCCAACATTATGCGATACGTTACAGATGAAGTGACCGAGGATTTTGTGCTGCTGCAAAGCGAGATAGATTGTATCAATGATTATATCGACCTGCAAAAACTGCGATTAGGCAAAAAAACAACGCTTAATTTTAGTTTCTCGGGCGATATCGACCAGCAGAAGGTCCCTCCGCTGGTATTGATGACCTTTATTGAAAATGTATTTAAATACGGGGTGAGTAAACATGAACCGTCGGTGATCAGTATCAATTTGAAGGTAACTCCAGGTAAGATCCTCTTCACTTGTGAGAACATGATATTCGACAACCGCCCCTCATCCAGCCGCAAAGGTATAGGCATTACCAATACCCGGCAGCGGCTTCAACATATTTACCCCGGCAGGCACAGGCTGAATATAAGTTCGGACGGCGGCCTGTTTAGGGTGGAATTAGAAATTGACAGTTAATTGAACACCATTATGCAGTTAAAATGTGTAGCCATTGACGATGAACCACTTGCGTTGGAAATTCTCAAAAAATATGTATCCGACTATCCGTCTTTGAAGATGGTAAATACTTTTGAAGACGCCATATCCGGCGCCGAATATTTAAAAAGCAACAAGGTAGATGTGCTTTTTGTAGACATTAATATGCCCGATATTACCGGGGTAGACCTGGTGCGCTCCCTACAGGAAAAACCAATGATAATATTTACCACAGCCTATAAAAAATTTGCTTTTGAAGGCTTTGAACTCGAGGCTTTGGATTACCTGCTAAAACCCATCAATAGCAACCGTTTTGGTGCAGCAGTGCATAAAGCTATTGACTATTACCAGTTTAAACACACCGACCATACAAGTGAGGATGAACACATTTACGTGCATTCGGAATACAGGGTGATCAAGATCAGTATCAGGGATATAGAATACATTGAAAGCATGCAGGACTACATTAAGATCCATTTACTAAGCGCCGAAAAACCGGTGCTTACCCTGATGTCGTTAAAAAGCATTATCGAAAAAATACCCGCTACCCAGTTCATCCGTATCCACAGGAGCTTTGTGATTGCCAGGGCCCAGATCAGGTCGATATACAACCGCAAAGTTAAACTGCGTAATATCGAATTACCGGTTGGTACAAACTATGCTGATTTTATTAAAGACTGGCCAAAATAACGCTGCATCGGCCCATTCATCGGCACATTCATGGTATTGAACGGCACATTGTTTTATATTGAAAGGAATAAGCTCAATTTTATATTATAAATATTGAATACCCCCTTAGCATATGAAAACTACCGGCACCAAAAAAAAGATCCTGATACTGGACAAAAATAGCAGGATGTTATCAGTAATTGACGACATTATGTACTATGGCGATTTTGACGTTCATTTAACCTATGATCCCGATGCCATATATGATAAGGCAAAAGTGATCAATCCTGACCTGATTATACTGGAATATTTATTACTGGATACAGATTGCGCTTTGGTATGCCAGGATTTTAAGGATGATGAACAATTGAAGGGTGTACCTATCATTGTAGTTACGGCCTTTAAAAGCAAAAAAGCACAGCAGGAATCATATAAGTGCGATGCGCTTTTTATAAAACCATTGGATATGGAATTGCTGGCATCAAGGATGCAATATTTAATGGCATCATAAATAAGGCTTTACAATGAAACACCGTATACGGCATTGATTTTGTAAAACTCGCTTAAACAAGTAAGTTTAACTTTTATTATTTACAGCCTTGCCAATTATAAATGAAGATAAAGAGTAACATAGCCACCAGCGAAAACGGGTTTATTTTTAATCCCTCTACCGGCGATTCCTTTTCGGGTAATGCCATGGCTGCACGTTTTTTAATAGCGATGAAAAGCGGCAAAACCGTGTACGAGATCAAAAAAGATATACTTGATAAATACGATGTAAGCGTAGCCGAGCTGGAACGCGATTGGGAAGATTGGATGATACAGCTGAAAGAAGCTAATTTGCTTGAAACTGAAGGATAATGGCAGATAAGTACGCTAATTTATGTATTGCCGTTACCGGGATAAATGCCAATGATAATCCGGGCCCGGGGATGGCTGTTATCCGTTCATTAAAAGCAGCTTTTGGAGCAGGCTTAAGGATCATAGGTTTATCATATGAACCGTTGGAACCAGGTATTTATTTACATGAACATGTAAATAAAACCTACCAGATACCATACCCAACCGAAGGAACAAGCGCTTTATTTGAGCGGCTCGCCTATATCCATCAGCAGGAAAAGCTGGATGTGGTTATTCCGAACTTTGATTCGGAGCTGTTTAACTTTATAAAGATCGCTCCGCAATTGCGGCAGATCGGCATTGCGGGTTTTCTGCCAACGCACCAGCAGCTTGCTTTACGCGACAAGGTACATTTAAAGGATTTTGGATTGAAGCATGGGTTTTACGTACCGGCCGATCATAAACTGTATACCGCCGACGATATAAAAACTGCTGCGGATGAGTTTAACTTCCCGATGGTGATAAAGGGGAAATTTTATGAGGCCTATGTAGTTTACACCATGGACCAGGCCGTTAAAGCATTTCACCAGTTGAACGCGGCCTGGGGAGTACCGGTGATTGCACAGCAGCATATAAAAGGTACCGAGATAAATATAGCCGCCCTTGGCGATGGCAAAGGCAGTACACTAAGTATAGTAGCCATGCGGAAGCTATACATAACCGATAAAGGAAAAGCCTGGGCGGGAGTTACCATTAAGGACGATAAGTTTATTGAACTGGCCAATAATTTTGCCCGTGCAACCAACTGGAGAGGCGGCTTTGAAATGGAGATCATGAGCAACGAAGAAGGGCATTTATATGTTTTGGAGATCAACCCACGGTTTCCGGCATGGATTTATTTAACAGCCGCGGCCGGGCAAAACCAACCTGCTGCATTGGTAAAAATTGCTTTGGGCGATGATGTTAAAGCTTTTGATGATTACCAGGCTGGTAAATTATTTGTGCGGTACTCGTGGGACCATATAACCGACATTACCGATTTTCAACAATTCTCGGTATTTGGCGAACTATAATTTGATTATAATGAAAAAGCTGGAATACGAAAAACCATATATTAAAAAGCTGCACGCCGGTGTTATGAACAAGTTTGGCACCCGTACCGGTGTGCAGCCTGTTAAAAGCATCGATGGTGTTTCGGTTAAAAGCCTGATCGAGAACTATGGTTCTCCTGTTTTTGTACTATCAGAAAAGCAGATCCGTAAAAATTACCGTTCGGCATACAGGGCCTTCAGCACACGCTACCCCAAAGTACAGTTTGCATGGAGCTATAAAACCAATTACCTTAATGCTGTTTGCCAGGTATTTCACCAGGAAGGTAGCTGGGCCGAGGTGGTATCTGGTTTTGAGTACCGCAAAGCATTGAGCAATGGCGTACCCGGCAACAAGATCATTTTTAACGGTCCGGGTAAATCAAACGATGATTTGAAAATGGCCATCGAAAATGACTCGCTCATCCACATTGATCATTTTGAAGAACTGGGCAAACTGCTTGCATTAAGTAATGGCCTGGCCAATAAACCACGGGTGGCTATCCGCGTTAATATGGATACCGGCGTATACCCGCTGTGGGACCGTTTTGGTTTTAATTACGAAAACGAAGAGGCCTGGACGGCCTTATCAAAGGTTGTGGATTCGGGCAAGCTGCAATTGGTTGGCTTGCATTGCCACATAGGCACCTATATGCTTGCGACGGATGCATATGGCATAGCAGCTACCAAACTGTGTAACCTGGCGCTGCGCTGCCAAACCCAGTTGAACCACAAAATTGAATACATTGATATGGGTGGCGGTTTCCCGTCAACCAATACTTTAAAAGGCGCTTACCTGCCCGGGAATGATACCGTACCATCGGTAGATGATTTCGCGGAGGTTATCACCTCTACCCTGCTCGGCTTCGGCTTTGCCAATGAAGACCTGCCCCTGCTTATTTTAGAAAGCGGACGGGTATTGATTGATGATGCCGGGTACCTTTTAGGTACTGTTATTGCCAATAAGCGGTTAAGCACCGGCAAAAGGGCTACCATTATGGATTTTGGTGTAAACATTTTGTTCACCTCGTTTTGGTACGAGCACCAGATAAGCCCCGCGCAGGATTTTATGCCGCATAGCGAAAACATGGTAATATACGGTCCGCTTTGTATGAATATTGACGTGATCAGGGACAGCATCAACCTGCCGCTGCTTACCGCCGGCGACCAGGTGGTAGTACATAAAGTAGGCGCTTATAACATGACACAGTGGATGCAGTTTATCACCCTGCGGCCTGCCGTTGTGCTCATAGATGAGCAGCAACGTACGCACCTCATCCGCACCAGTGAAACGCTCAATTATATCGCAGAACCGGAACTTGTTCCCGCCCATTTAAAAGCCAGTAAGTGAAGCAAATTTCATCATTTATAAAATCGGTCGTCAATTCCTACTCGGTACTGTTTTTTTCGCAGAACCAGGTATTGGGAGTCATTTTATTGCTGGTTTCTTTTTTTAATCCTGTTTCGGGTTTTGCAGGGCTTGCGTGCGTAATTACATCGCTGCTGGTTTGCCGCCTGTTTAAATTTCACAGTGCCGATCTGCAAATGGGTATTTACAGTTTTAACAGTTTATTGTTGGGGATAGCATTCGGGGCATTTTACCAGGTTAACCTCATGTTTATGATATGGTTGTTTGCTGCCTGTATTTTGGTGATCGCAGCAACTATTATTATTTCGCAACGCTTCGGAAAATTAGGATTGCCAATGCTCTCGCTGCCATTTATCGTGGTATTTTGGATGGTACTGCTGGCATCAAACAGCATTTTCAGTATGGGTTTACTGCAAAAAAACAGTTACCTGTTAGCAGAGATCTATGCCGGTCCGTTTACACTGGCCGGCATTGATGGCTACTTTGCCGGTATACTGCCACAATTTGTTAGCTTATTCTTCCGCTCACTAAGCGCCATTTTATTTCAGCATAATATTGTTTCGGGCATGCTCATCAGTATTGGCATGCTTATTCATTCGCGTATTGCTTTTAGTTTGCTCATCATGAGCTTTATAACTGCCTGCGGATTTAATGGCATTACGCATACCTATCCCGAAGGCATCAGCTATTATCATTTGGGTGCAAATTTTATGATGACATCTGTAGCTATCGGAAGTTTTTTCACAATACCTTCCCTGCGCTCCTATTTGCTGGCAATATTGTGTATTCCGCTGGGTTTTATCATCATAAATGCGCTCACGGGCTTTATGTCGGTTCATTCGCTGCCGGTTTTTTCGCTGCCATTTTGCATCGTCAATATCAGCCTGCTATATTTTTTAATCCTGCGCAAATCACCAGGAAAATTACAATTAGCTACTGTACAGCATTACTCGCCCGAAAGAAACCTGTACCAGTTTTTAAACCAGCAGCACAGGCTTAATGATTTGAAATACATTAAGCTAAACCTGCCTTTTATGGGCTACTGGACAGTTTCACAAGGCTACAATGGTGCTATTACGCACAAAGGCGACTGGAGCCAGGCCCTTGATTTTGTGATCCGCGATGATGAACAAAACACCTATCAATATCCGGGCACGCTACCCGAACATTTTTATTGCTACAATAAACCCGTATTAGCCTGCGGCGATGGCATTGTTGAACTGGTGGTTAACCATATTGATGATAATGCCATAGGCGAACAAAACCTGAAAGAGAATTGGGGCAACACCGTAGTGATCAAACATACTACCGGTCTATATTCTAAAGTATCACATCTTAAAAAAAAATCTATTAAGGTAAAACCCGGCGATGTGATAAAACAGGGTGATATGCTGGGTTTTTGTGGCAATTCCGGTCGTTCGCTCGAGCCGCATTTACATTTCCAGGTACAGGCTACGCCCTATATCGGGTCGAAAACATGGAGTTATCCTTTTGCTTATTATTTTAACCGCAAAGACGGCAAAAACAGCCTGGAAAGCTATAGTGTTCCTGCTGAAGGTGAGTTAATTGGCAACCTGGAAGTTAACATGCCGGTAAAAAAAGCCTTCGACCTGCAGCCAGGTTACACAGCAAAACTCACCCGCGAAAACGGAGCAACTGAAGAATGGGAAGTTTTTAAAGATGAGTTAAACCAATCCTGCATATACAGCAAAAACACAGGTGCTGCGGCGTATTTCATCAACAACGGCACCATGTTTTACTTCACCAGCTTTTATGGCGATAAACAATCGTTGTTGTTTTATTTTTACCTGGCCGCGTACAAGGTAATTTTTAATAATACCGAAGCGATACTGGTTAACGATGAGTTCCCTTTACACCTAACCAAAAACAAAGCTTTGCTTTGCTTACAGGATTTTATAGCCCCTTTTTACCGGTTCATAAATATAAGTTACCAAAACAGTAGCGCGGATAAAAAGACAGGCTTAAGCATTGGATCGAAACAATACAGTGAAGTTGCAGGCAAAAAAATACAGATGATGGAAGCCACTGTTGATATAGATCATGGCAGCTTACTGGCTTTCTGCATAAATTTAAATGGCGAACATATTAAAGCACAATGGAGTACAGAAAACTGATAGTATTGCTTGCTTTGATATTTGCCACTCTTGCCGCCCGTGCACAAGTGAATAAATTTGCGCTGGCCGATAGTACAGCCGAACAATTATACAATGCCGGCGACTGGAAGCAGCTGATTATTTTTGGTAACAAATCAATTGCCATTGGCCTTGACTTCCCCGGTCTGCATTTTAAAATTGGATATGCCTATATGGTAACCGGTAACTATAAAGCTGCCATCAGCCAGTTTAACCAGGTATTAAATGCAGATTCCTTTAACTCGACGGCACGCCTGTACGCCTACTATTGTAACACATATCTTAATAATAACCCCGCAGCATCGTACCATGCCGCATACCTTGACAGGGAAACCTTGCATTCTATAAAAATATCCCCCTTCGGCTTAGTAGGTGCTGATCTTGAAAGCGGTATAAAACTGCCAAATAACAGTGAGCGCGACAATGGTTTTTTTGAACGTGTAGGCATTAGTAACCGTTTGGGCTGGCGCCTGCAATTGGAACAATCGGCAATTTCATTTAACCAAAATATATTCCGTTCATCGTATAATGATAAAAACTTATCCGGAAAAACTGATAAACAACTGGAATATTTTGTAAAGGCACAATTTGTGTTCAATAACTACCTTAGTGCAATGGGCTCATACCATTACTTGCACACTACTTACAGGGGTAATACTGACAACAGCAATTTGGGCTTGTTGGGTATAAAGTATACCGGTCGTTACATTAATTTGCAGGGAGATATTAATTTCGGGAACCTGATCAATAAAACTTTAAAACAATATAATACCAAACTGGATTTTTATCCGTTAGGTAACCTTAATTTATATACCATTAGCCGGGCATCTGTTTTGAACTTAAGCGGCATAAACAATTTTATTTACAGCCAGGCCATTGGGTTTAAGGTGTTGAATAAAACCTGGGTGGAAACAATGGCTGCCTTTGGTAACCAGGACGATTACCTGGATGCAGATGGACTTTACGTTTACAATTCCATCGACCCCACAAAATTTAAATGCGGAGAAACCGTTTTTTACCAGTTGAGCGCTCACGCCTTATTGGATTTAAATTATATTTATGAAAATAAAACAGACATATACCGTTCTGTAAATTACAATCAAAATTCTGTTACGTTAGGTATAATATGGAAATTTTAAAGAAAACGTTTATAGCAGCATTTTTTATTTTATTGGTGATAAGATTGCAGGCGCAAACCAATGCCGTGTTGCAAAAAGCCTTTCGCACCAGTTATGCCGATGAACAGAACAAAAATTATATAGCTGCCATTAACGATATTTATCCGTACCTTAGTGATAACAGTTATGAGGTAAATATCCGTTTAGGCTGGCTCCATTACCTAAATAAAAACTACACTGCATCACAGTCTTATTATCAAAAAGCCATCAGTATAAAACCGGGCGCTATTGAGGCAAAATTTGGATTTGTGAAGCCCCTGTCGTTTTTGCAAAGCTGGGATAAAGTACTTGAACAGTATTTAGCTATCCTGAAGATTGACCCTCAAAATACGCAGGCCAATTACTGGGCTGGTGTAATTTATTATAACCGAAAACAATATGATGCCGCCATCAGGTGTTTTAAGGTAGTAGTAACTCTTTACCCTTTTGATTACGATGGCAACCATATGTTGGCCTGGAGTAACCTGATGGCAGGTAAAAAGCCAGATGCCAGGTCGCTTTTTGAAAGGGCATTGGTAATTAAGCCGGCAGATGCTTCAAGTACCGATGGATTAAACAGGTGCAATTAATCGAGTCATTAAACCCGTTTATCGATTCCTGGCTTGGTTACCTGGTAATGTTATACCTTTGATGTGGTTTAATGCATCATGGTGAATGATCGTTTAAATTAACATCCCAATACAACACTCATAATAACCGTATATACCATATACATGAAAATAAAACATTTATATTTTAAACCACAGCTAATTGGTTTCCTGCTTTTCATTGTAGTTTTTAGCTCCTGCAAAAAAGATAAAACCACACCCAAAGTAGTAAATGCAACTCCGGTAACATTGGGTTTGTATCAATACGCATTAGGGGTAAATAAAAGAGTGCTTATTCCGGTTACACAGGTTGGTACGCAAACTGTAAATTACGGAAGCATATTTGATACCGGATCGCCGGGAATGACCATAGATGCCACAGGCTTACTCCCGGCAGCAATGATCACTTCAGCGGGAATTACGGTCACTGGCGATTCTACCGTTGTAAACGGTATTACTGTAACCTCAAAAACAGCTGTTATAAGTTTTGGCGATGCCACAGGCACCACTAAAGAATACGGCAACCTGGCCTATGCTAACATTAAAGTAGGCAACTCATTGGGCAGCATATCATTAAAAAGGGTACCCTTTTTTTTGTATTATAAAATAATTGATGGAAACGGCAACCAACTAAGTGCCCACGCTGCTGATGTTTTTGGCGTTGGGCCCGGTTTAAGCAATACCAGGAGCGAAATTTCAAGCCCGTTAAGGTTTTTTGATTATGGCACTGGCCTTACCAGCGGCTTTAAGCTGGCAACTTTAAATACAAGTTTTGCAAGTACACCTACCTACGTTTCCAGCTTGCTTACAGTTGGCCTCACAACATCAGATCTTTCCTCGTCAGGCTTCATTATGCACCCACTTACTTATTTTGCCAATGGCGGTTATTCGGCTAATATACCAGGAACAATAACTTACAGCGGGAAAACCATTTCGGCACAGTTCCTGTTTGATACCGGAACGCCATCTGTAACCACTATTGAAGATAAGCTTGCCACAAATGCCATTGGCCCATTGCCTGCAAATTCAGTAGTAACCATAACTACCAATAAGGGTTTTACATACACTTACACCACATCAAGTACCGGAAACCTTACCGAGGTACAAAACCCTAATAATACCGCCGATTACCGTACAATTTTAAGTATCGACTTTTTTATCAAAAATAAATACCTTACAGATTACGGCAATCATCAGATTGGGCTGAAGAATGATTAAGTAAATTTCGTTTGTCGATTTATAGCCGCTATTCATCGATACATTACCGGGAGCAACGGTATTCCCGGATTAATTTTGAGTAACAAAGCCTGCTGCCTGCTCTGGCAGGAACTTTTTAGCTAACCAAAATTAATTCGGAATGAAAAACAAACTTACCAACCCAGGATTGTTGATGCTGGCGGCTTTAATAGGCCTGGCATCATGCAAAAAGGAAAACGCCTCCAAATCGGCTACCAGTACAACTTCTTCTACCATTACATCTACCGGGGCCATTGCCATTAGTTTGGCATCTGGCTCAACAGATACGGTGTACATGGTTGGCTGCTATGGCAAGCACAGCAAAAATGACTCTGTTGCTTTTAGTGCACTGCCAACAACAATTGGTACTTACTTAACCGCAAACTACAGCGGCTATACTTTTAAAAAGGCTTATTCAATTACCGATAGCGCCAAAACTGTGGTTAATTACATTATGGTGATTAAATACAACAGCGCGCTGATTGGTTTAAAATTTATTGCAGATGGAACATTTGTAAGTGTACTGGAGCAAAGGGATGGCCATGATTTGCTGGGACAGGGATGGCACCGCGGCGGCCCGTTTGATAACAGGGATGGTAAACACCGCGATACGATAGCTATAGCTGCCCTGCCTGTTGCTGTAACCAGCTATTTTAAAATTACTTATCCAACAGATACACTGCTGCATGCTTCAATCATGCCGGATAGCGCCTATGTGCTCGTCAGTAAAAATAATGGCTTATACGCTACTGTAATTAAAGCAGCCGGCAGCTTTGTAAAACGCGTACAGATTAACCTGCATCCGGGCAAACCTGTTGCGGTAACTGCCGCCAACCTACCGGCCGCTATAACCACCTATTTAACCACTACCTATCCTGGTTATGTATTTGAAAAGGCATATTCGTTTAGTGTAAGCGGTACTTTAAAAGGGTATGCCGTATTAATTACATCCAACAGCACTAAATATATAGTGACATTTGATGCCAGCGGCGCGTTTGTAAAAGCGTTTGCAGTACACTAAGAATCTTCCCACAGTTAATAATAGTTAACCCGGCTCTCTTTAGGCAGAGACCGGGTTTTTTATTAGAAAAAAAGCGCTATTGATTATTCAGCGTTATTTTTTAGCATGATAAAGCTGATTCATAAAAATGGTGATCCCGTACTTAGCACTCTTCCATTTATCATCCAGGTCTTTAGGAACAGCTCCCGGGCTTTGGGCAAAATTGCCTGCTATTATATCCAAATCGCCGTCGCCATCGATATCGGCCTTTTCAAGAGTTAAAGTTTTAAGCGGCACCTCGCTTTTAAGGATGTAAGATTTAAAGGCAAACTTATCCTGGTTTGTATTTTCCAGGTATACAAAGGATTCATCTATCAATTTGCCAAAATCGGGAAAGAAAGCGCTACAGGCCAGGTCTATATCACCATCATTATCAAAATCTTCGGCCAAAACATGGGTTACGCCATATATTGGATAAAAAAACTGTTCTTTAAAAACGTTATTGCCTTGGTTAATATTAATCCTGATACCATGATAGGCTTTCAATACCTGGGAGTAATCGGCATTGTCGCCATTCACGGTTATAATATCGGTAAGCCCATCATGATTATAATCCACCAATACCATATCTGTAGTACCATAATTTGGCGGAAAACGCAGCACCCTTTCTTCATTAAATTTCAGATCATCTTTCTGGTAAAAAACATAAACACTCTCATCCCCCTGCGAAAACATAACTACAATATCCTTTTTGCCGTCGCCATCCATATCCGTCACGTAACATTTAATGGCCCCGGCAACCGATCGTAAAACAGTTTCCTTATATTTCCCGGCTTTGTTTTTTTTAAACAACGATAAGCTCCCGGTTTTATTCCCAAAATTACACACAATGATTTCGGGGATGCCATCATTATTAAGGTCGGTTATAATGGAATTAACTGGCCTGTGCAGCGAGTTTAACACAGCGGAGGCTGTACTGTCATTATAGTTTACATACGACCCCAGGCTCAGCTCGGTTGGGTATAGTTTACCTATCTCGGTAAAATAAGTACTTCCCTTATAAAAGTTAAAATCAACTACGGGGCTTTGCGTTTTTATAGTTTTGATAACACCGGTATTATATTTCCAGGTGAAAACCTCATTGCGATAATTCCCTATCCACAAAGTGTTGTTTTCCGGGTTATATTTTATCCCGGTTATTAAAGATGGCGGCTGATTATCAATTGGAATATCCTGCCTGGTGAACTGCTTAAGCGGACTGTTTCGGCTTAACCTGCTTTCGTCTGCAATAAGTGTATCGGGGGCCAGGCTTATAACATATGCTACCAGTTTGTCCCACCCATCCTTATTTAGAACCGGGGCATCGGGTATGATGTCATTTTTTTTAACGATGATCCTTTCCTCCTCTGATAACCCGCGCAGCGGATCGTAATTGGGATAAATGATTCCCATGCGTGCAGCCATCACGGGCAGTACATGTAAGCGCCAAACCTCTTTGGTTAAACTGACCGGATCGGGCAGCATATGGCATTTTGCACAAAAGTCGGTGAATAAAACTTTACCCTCATCATCAACCTTTGCCGGCTTTGAACCCGCAATCACAGGCCCCTGAGTTAATGAACTCAGACCGATCATCAACGTTAAGGCAAAAAGTCCTGTTAAGATGACCGGTCTGACATTCATAGTTGTTTGTTATTGATCAATACTTATCATTTGGGGAGTACCTGCGTCGTTCCAACCATTAATGCTCACAACCAGTTTTTTATTAGTTGCAGCCGCATTGTAATCAATAATTACCTTTTTTTCTTCCCCCGGTAACACAGTAATATAGTTATCGCTGTAAAATGCAGGTAATACCCGTGTTTTACTATCAGCGTCCACTAACGAAACTCTATTAAAAAACCCAAGTACGCTATTTTGTTTATTAACTAACGTAACTTCTACGTTACCTGGTTTTATGTATTTTGCTTTAACAGATAACTCCTGGGTTTTCATTTTTTGGAGACCCGAAAATGCGCCCTTGCTATCAGGGATCCAGTAGGTATTATCGGTGATAACTTTTTTATTTTCATCCAATAATTGTAATGACAGAAAAACACCTTCTTTGGCGGCAAGCTTATCAACAGATGCTTTAACAGATAAGTATTTTTTAACTGTATTGGCATTTATATCGGCAAAAACCTGGGTGATTAAGTTTTCTTTTCCCTCCATATCATAGGTTTTTATAACCATCATCATACTGCGCCTGGCTTTGAAGGTATTATTAGCAACCATAACCATACCATTTACAGGGTTATACATAATATGGAACGGCGCGCTGCCATTGTGTAAACCATAAAGGCAGGCATTAGGGTCAAGGTAATAATCATACATCTGCCCGCGCATGGCAGTCCATGGATTTTGAGTTTTCCAGATGATAAAGCCGGTGTACCAATCCCACATATGCGAGGAAAAACCTTCGGCAAGCCCGCGGTATTGGTCATAGTTTACCAGTTGCGCTTTCATTGCAAAATCGGCAGCGTTTTTGGCTTTGCCATATTTGTTGATACTGGTATCATAACCAATGTATTTATGGTAATCCCAAACGCTATCTACTTTATTTTTGTGCGTATCCTCGTCATAAACCGGCGGCACCATGTTAACAGTAGGGATAAATCTTTTCAATGATTCATAGTCGCCCACACCAACCGAACCTACCTCGGAGTTAAAAGGATAGGTTTTAAATTCCCAAAATACCGATAAAGGCTGAATACCATACGGCCCATCGCCGTTGCCCCCCAGTACATTATGCGACATGCTATCGGAGTTTGAGTAATCAACAAACCAGCGGGTATTATCAAGCTTGGGCAAAATGGTATCGCGTAAAGCTGCAAGGATATCCTCGGGCGGTGTGATCTCATTACCACCACACCAGATGGCCAACGAAGGATAGTTGCGTACCATCTTTATCTGGTCGATTGCCGAACGCAGGAACAGGCCATGATCATCCGGGTATTTGCGGCGGGTCCATTGGTCGTCAAGCTTCATTGGGTCCTGCCAGCGGCCGTTGCAATCGCCCGATCCCCACAGATCCTGGAAAACCAGCATACCGTATTTATCACAGGCTTCGTAAAATTCGGGCCGCTCAATCATAGCGCCCCCCCAAACCCTGATCAGGTTCAGGTTCATATCCCGGTGGAAACGAACTTCGGCACCATAACGCATATCCGACAGGCGCAGCATGGCATCGGATATAACCCAATTGCCACCTTTTATAAATATCTTTTGACCGTTAACCGCAATCTGCCGGCTTCCGGTGTGCTCGTTATACTCACTGGTTAATTGCCTTACCCCTATTTTAAGCAATTGCTGATCAGACACTGCTTTGCCGTTAACGGTAAACTTCAACTTAAAATCATACAAATGCTGCGCCCCGTAACCGTTTGGCCACCAAAGTTTAGGATTTGGCAAACTATAATCGCTGAAGCTTAAATCGGCAGTTGAGTTTGGTTTAAGACTGACGCTTTTTGAAATGGTTTTACCATCCAACTCAAAACTTAAGGTACCGCTAACCGGTTTTGTTGTTGGGTTATTTAGTTCGGCAGATACTTTGATAGTGGCAGGTTGCTGCGGACCTTCAGGCAATCTTACTCCCGGCACAAGGGTAACAATATGCTCATCGGTAATACGTACAGCCCCTGTTTTTTGAATAGTTACCTTGTCCCATATCCCGGTATTCCTGTCCCTCATCGGTTGAATCCAGTCCCAGCCTGCGGTATATTGTAAACCAACATTTCGGGCAATGGTACCATCACCACCCTGGCCGCCATTTGGGTTGCCCGGCACATCTGGCGGATGCACCAGTACGGCTAAACGATTGTTGCCATTTTTCGCCAAAAAAGATGTGATGTTATAGTTAAACCTTAAAAACATTCCTTTCTGAATGGTTTTGTTTAGTTTATGGCCGTTTAAATAAATATCACAGCTATAATTTATCCCTCTAAAATTCAGGTAAACCTGGCCTCCGTTTTGTGCCGGTGTTTCCTTAAAATCTTTTGCAAACCAATAAGTATAATAATCTGCCCCGGTTTTGTAAATATCAGGTATGTGCTCATTATTCATCCCCCAAAACGGATCGGGCACTTTGTGATTGTTTAACAATGTAGTTAAAACAGTGCCCGGTACGGTAGCAGGCATCCAGCTACCGGTATTAAACGCTGTTGTTGATAGTACTGGTCCATTATCCTTCACACTGCTTATAGGCGCGCACAGCCAGCCGGAGTTTAGTTCATAGCTGCTTTGTGCGTATATATTAGTTATGGTAAAAGATAAGGCCAGCGTGAAAAATAATTTACTGAGCCGGAATGATAGTGGTTGCGACATTTTATTTGATTATAGATCGTGTTATATAGGTATGGTATAAAAAGCATTAAGCTGATTAATATTGAATTTTAAATACAGCTGCCTGTGCCAAACCGTTTTGCGTTTGCAAAGATGCAGGTACATTTATTTTAATTACGCCTTCACTCGCGGTCCATTTTAGTTTTTTGCCGATACCCAGCAAACTTATTTTTTTAACCGTACCGGCATCCTTTAAATGTAATGAGATAGTTGAAGGCAAAACAACGGCGTCTTTATCCTTTTCGGCCAAAACAAATGCATATACACTTTTGCCTGCTTTGGTGTAATATATATTTCCTTCGGAGTAAGGCGCTATTGCATTGGAGTTATAAATACCTTCACCATTTATTTTAATCCAGTCGCCAATCTGTTTCAGGCGGCTATAGGCAACAGGGTCCCAGTCACCATCAGGGCCGGGGCCTATATTCATTAACAGGTTACCTCCGCGGGATACTATTTTCACCAATAAGGTTATTATCTCGCTGGCCGATTTATAATGATCGCCGGGTACATAGCTCCAGGAGTTACCCATAGTGATGCAACTTTCCCAGGGATGATCTAAAGGCGCATCCGGCACCTGCTGCTCGGGCGTGGTATAGTTTTCATATTGCCCGGCAACTGTACGGTCAACCACTATTAAACCCGGCTGTTTTACTCTTGCCGCCGCAGCTATCTTGGCCATGTCAATATCCTGATCATACGGAATGGTGCGCTGCCAGTCAACAGCTGGATCTATTGTGTTTTTGGGTCTAACCCAGCCGCCATCCAGCCATAAAATATCAACCTTACCATAACCGGTCATTAATTCCTGTATTTGATTAAAGGTAAAATCCTTGAATTTCTGCCAGCGCTCGGGATATTTAGCCGGATCATAGTTTACATTCCTGTCCTTAGGCGGAAAGTATGGCCACCAATAATTTTCGGTATGCCAGTCGGGTTTTGAAAAATAGGCTCCAATCATAAAGTTTTCTTTGCTAAAGGCATTAAATACCTCTTTGGCAACGTTGCTCCTGGGGTTGGCAGAAAAAGGCGTTTTTGAACTGGTAATTTTATAATCGGTTTGTTTAGTATCAAACATGCAAAACCCGTCATGATGTTTGGTTGTAAACACAACATATTTCATTCCGGCATATTTAGCAGCAGCCACCCATTTTTCGGGATCAAACTTTGTAGGATTAAAAGTTGTTTGCAGGTTTTCATAAGCTTTTTTATAGCCGTTGTAGTCGCCGCCATATGGACCACGGCGTTGTGTCCATCCTTCATCTTCGGGACAAATGCTCCAGCTTTCTACAACACCCCACTGACTGTATGTACCCCAATGCATAAATAATCCAAATTTAAGGCCCTGCCACTTATGCAGTTTTTTTTGTACCAGTGAATCATCAGGCACCACATAATCTTTTGACATATTATGTTGCTGCGCACTAAGGTTGCCAAAAGGCAACAGGCATGTAAACAAAATCAGTAGTTTTTTCATTTATATATATTTTTTTTGTTTCTTTATACTAACGCCAATTAAGGAACCTTAAATATTAATCTTTTTTGATAAGATCCACCAATTAATGGATAAAATTTGGATATTTTTTTTCCATTTCATTGCTTATTAGTTATAAAAAAGACACTTAGTGTATACCTTTAAGCAACATTAATATTATGGCAAATATCAAAAAAGTAACATTACTTTATTTACTTTATTATTTTTATATCAAATTGAGTTTTAAAATGTCAGTTTTACATTTCAAAACACGCCAAACGGGCCTTAATGTGCCCTATTGACAACTTTTTCATCCAATTTGCCTACACACTAAGTAAATAAAATGGCAGAAGCACGAATTTCCTGTAATTTTTCTGTTGAAATTAAAATAAATGCTTGTTTTTGTTATCAAATTGTTACATTGCATCGTGGTAATTGATTTGAGCACTCTTAAATGATTGAACTATTGAAAATCTCTAAAACTGATACTCCGGGTTTGTGGAAACAAGTTTGTTTTGATGATGATATCAAGGCATTTGAATTAATG